>JACDHC010000134.1 GCA_013821245.1 Candidatus Nitrosopumilus sp. | reverse complement strand
CTCTTGATGTGGTTGGGGGATTACTGTTGGGGGTCGGAGTATCTTTTCTTTTCTTGTGGAAGGAAAAGAGACTGGAAACTATACAAAATGCAATGGGCAATTGGTTCAAAAATCGATTTAAGTATAATTGATATTTCAAAAGCCTGGTCAGCAATTGTGTGTGTTGGTACTGCAGTGGAAGATCATTTTCGCTTTATCATAACATTGTGGATGCAGACAACAGATAGGTGAAAAAGATTTGCTAATGCAATAATACTCTGTCTGAAAATTGCAATAAATTAACATGTAATCTTTTATTTCTTTATTTCTTTTTCCGAATGGCAACTTATTTGTCGACTATACATACAAATAACCTATTGGATATCAATATATAATGACGTACTCAATGAACCAAGTGTTAGAAATACCAGATAACTAATTCATTCATTCTATAACTTACATGATAATAACAAAAGAATCTGATAAAAAAAATATGGATGAAAAGGTGTTCTGCTGCCTTTTTGTATATTTGGTTATTGTCCACCCATTATTTGACCTCTGATTTCACCATTTGGGTTTTGTTCTGTGTGAACGTTTACGTAGGTGCTTACATTGTTCATTGCAGTAGCTAGGTCGGAGATCTGTTTACCTTGCATTGGCCCCTCTAGATCATCTGCTGAGATCATGCCATCCGTATTTACATCGTTCTGTGGTGAATCAAACTGGAAGAGTGTAGCAACCACGGGCCCGTTCTTTCCCTGACTTCCACTATGAATGTGGCCTGCTGTGATATCTTGTATGTCAGAGGCGTTAATAATAAAGTGAACACTGTCTCCCATTGGATGAAATACTGCAGAACCTGTTGCCTGTGTCTGTACGGGTGGTACCTCTTCTTGGCCTGTAAGCTTTGCATTAAACCCGTTTTGGGCAAAGGCAGTGGATGAGAAGTTTATTGCAACTGTTGCAGTTATCAATGACAAAGCCACAGTTAAAACTGCTATTGTCTTGTTTTTTGTATTCATGAGTGATGTTAAGGAATATGGTATATAATCACTGGTGACAATCTTTAAATTCGCTATGATTTTTGGATTCAATGGGCTTGCATCACTATTAATTAACTTGTTTTGATGCACCGTTTTTTTGTTTGTTTCTTTGGTTAATTTGATAAGTTGATGTTGATTGTGGGGTTTTATGTCACGCACTATTGTCTTCAAGCCGACACCTGAGTGAGAACCCTGTTTATTATCGGACTTGGTGCGTTAATAGCAAATTTGGGTATTGCCACAAACCCCTGAATATGGCATTACGCGTCTTTAATCGTTATTCCATATTTAGTGGAAATAAATAACTCGTTTTGTTAAAGGTGCCGACAACCTTTTTTTATTGGTTAGATTTACACTCAGCCATTAATCAATTCTCCTCCTCCTCAAAATCACCTAATGGGAAGCTGAATGCGCCTAAGCCGGAACCTAAAAGACCACCGCCCAAGGGACTTGACTCTTCGTCCATATCCTCCGTTTCACTGGCCGTTGATGTTGTATTTGTTGGTGTATTCGAAGTAAGGGAACGGGTATTGATTTTTTCTTGACAATGAACCATCTCGTTGCTCAATTCTTTGCAAATTGCAAATGCCTTATCGGTGTTGCTGATTGTAGCGGTAAACATACTTGCAGTAAAGATTGAAAGTATAATTGGTATCGCCAAAATGATATTCATACCATAACATATAATCCCAAATAATATTAAAATCTATGATTACAGAAAAACTGAAATAATGTACAATAAGTTTTTTCTACTAATGGGACTTTGGTGGTAAAGACTGATATTGATAAATGTTAGCAGAGGTGATTATGTGAGTGGTTGGTGAAAGTGATTTCACTTGAGGGGATTTGTTAGTTATTCGGACAATCCACAACAAATATGCTAAATTACAAATGAGAATTGAACTATAAAGGCGTATGTTATTTCTTTACAAAAAGATAACAAAAAGGCTTGTGTTTTTTTTAGTTGTATGATACACTATCATCTATTAAATTATTGTAAGTCATCCTGCTGCTGCCGCAAGTGTTACCATCATACACAATATGCCGATATATTTGATCATGATATCAAAAACAATATCATCTCGTAAAATGGGAAACTATGGAATAAGGCGAAACCTCTATTGTTATGTGAGGCCTTTGTTGGTTACAATACAATAAACACATAATGTTAAACAGAAAATACTTATTAGTTCATTATTAAATAATAAAAAACCCTCCAATGATTCAAATGCAAACAAACCCCAAAAAGAGAAAGAGGATTTCAGAGGTACTTGCAGTTGCCGGCTTAACCCTTCTTACCTTGGATTCTTCCAGCACAATCTTGAGTCTCTATGGGTATGGGTTTTTGTATTTGACTGATCAGCAAAGCGGGGCATCAATTGGCATTCCATCTATAGCTTTGCTCTTTCTATCTTTATGGATTGGGTTTAGGCAAAAGTCAAGAATCGTGACATTATCTCTTATCTGTGGCGGTGCGGTTTTGGCAATATCAAAGTTAACGAAGCCCGCATTTGGTTTGAATCTCTATTTGGCAATAGCACTGCCTTACCTTTACTTCTCTCTCATGGGGATGGGGTTTACCATCCTCGCAATTGGTGCACTGAGGGTAGCTAAGGGACAATAAGGGGATCAAACTGTTTGTTTTAATCGACAATTTCAGTACCTCGATTAAAAAAGCAGTTGATAGGGTACTTTGACTTTATATTCAAATAAAGAAAGGATTATCTTGCGGAGAATAAGATGGATGTTGGACAATTTGATGGTAGGTTATATTTCCAACATGGAACAAGTAGTTTTAGAAAAACTTTTTAACCCTTATATCAAAAAAGAAACCTAGTTGATAGACATGCCTAATGACAGGCTATTGTTCTTACGGTCATATTAGTAACATTAATTTCATCTGTTTCTCTTTTCTTTATATATTTGTTTGATTGTGAATAAGTAAAACACGATTGTTATAACATTTTTGACGAATTTAGTGAGAATTACAAAAGTAACGATGAAATAAGTGTTTGTCTTTATTTAAAGAACTTGATATGCGGAGGAAAAATTTAAAATGAGTCAAAAATTGTTTAATTCTTCATTATTATGTCCATTATGTAATAAACATACCCATATAATTACTGATCAGGAGTCAGGAGAATTAATTTGTGTTAATTGTGGGGGTGTGCTATCAGACAAAGTACAAGACACAAGGGCTGAGTGGAATGCATATGATCCGGCAGATAAAAATTTAAAATCCAGAACAGGCTCACCAACATCCCTGGCAAAGTTTGATAGGGGGCTTTCTACTGTAATAGGGAAAGTCAACAGGGACGCGTCAGGCCAACAGATTGATGCAACAATGAGAAATAAGGTAGATAGGTGGAGGACATGGGATATTAGAAGTCAAACCCGCGATTCCACAAAAAGAAATCTACAATCTGCCTTTATGCAACTTTACATGATAAAAGGTGCGTTGGGTTTACCTGAATCAGTAGTTGAAAAGATTGCCTACCTTTATAGGAAAATACAGGATAAGGGGTTGGTAAAAGGCAGAACGATTAAAGGAGCAGTGGCAGTTGCGTGCTATATTGCATGCAGGGAGATGGGAATACCAAGAACATTAAAGGAAATAGCCAGCATCTCTAACCTAAAAGAGCGGGAAATAGCCAGGGTATACAGAAAGGTCATGTTTGATCTAGACCTTAAAATTCCACAGGATGACCCAATGAAAAAATTGGTAAAAATAGCCAACAAGTGCAAAATTACAGAAAAAGCAAAAAGATATGCCATAAAAATAATGGCTGAAATTATCAGAAAGGGAATGTCCGCTGGAAAAAACCCAATGGGTTTAGCTGGTGCGGCTCTTTATGTGTCGTGCAAGAATTATGATGAAGATGTAACACAGCGTGAAATTGCAGAGGCTGCGGGAGTGACTGAGGTTACAATAAGGCATGATTTGGATAGAATAGAGAAAATGATTGAAATTGAGTAAAAAACAGACACAATGTGTGACATAACCAAACTTAAGGATTACCTTGGTGGTTATGTTACTCATAGTAATAATGCTATTTGATGATTTTTTGTTATGGTGAAAACCCGCATGATTTGTTTTGCATTGTTTTGATCTATGTTGTTTATTTTGCTACTCCTATTCCTACTTATCCTCTTCCTTCTTTTCTTCGTCTGGCCTTTTGTTATTGGATTTATTATCTGTTATAAAAATAAGCATAGGTAAAAGTGTTGGATGGACTGTGCTTATTTTACTGTACATGTCTTTGTCAAAATAATGCTCGATTAGTCCCCTAAGATGGGAAATCTTGTTGTCAATTGCGTTTGTTAAACAAATCGCAAGCTTGCAGTAGGCAAAGGCCTCTTGTTTTTGTTTTTCTGAATCGCTGATCTCTTGCTTTATCATATCCAGTTTTTCTGTTTGCTTCCTTATTGCGATTTTAATGCCGCCATATCTTTTAAGTTCGTCTGTTAGTAATCTCCATATCTCTCTTTCATCGGTTTTTGTGCCTTTATCCTGTTTGTTTTCTTTATTTTCGTAGACAACATCCAAGGAAACGATGTTGTTTTTGTACTCTTGTGCCAGTAGGTTAATTCCAATAATATCTTGCTCACCAACTCCATTTTTAAAAAGACTGTGTAATGCTGTTCCTAGGAAGGGTGTTGCCTGCAATATCAATCTGTTTTTGTTTACCTCGCTGTTTAGCTGATTGAGCTCATTTCTTTTTTCATTTACCTTCTTTTCAAACCCAAGTTTACTGTTGTATTGCTCCTCCACATCCTTTATGAACTTGGATACAGCTTGCTCACTTGGGATGGCGTTGGCCTCTGCAATTTCCAAAATGGTTAGCCATAGTTGCTGAAGTTCGTTCATTCCAAACTTCATTGCCTCAAGCTCTGAAAAAGCATACAGGGTTTGCCTGTGCATTTTGACTTGGGATTGTAGTGTTAGGACGGAATTGTTTAGGGCATCTACCTGGTTTTGCAGTGTCTGGACTTTATCCTCGTTTGTTTTTATCTCCATCTTAAGCGATAAAGCTTGCAAATACTCTTTTATTATTCTGGAGGAATCAAAGCCGTGATTCTTAAAGTCGTTAACAATCTGACCAAAGCTTTGGATATCGTCTTCTATTGCAATACCGTAACTGACCCAAAGTTCTTTTTTTAGTTTAGAAAACCAGTCAATACAGGACATTACAAACTTTTCATCTTGGGTTATTTGGTTAAGGCTATCCCTTGTTTGCTCTATTTGCAGTTCTAGACCATCGATTTCTATTTTTAACTCGTTTCTATACTTTTCAATCTTGCTGCACTCTATTTTCTTTTGTGCGATGGTGTTTGAGACTTGGGAGAAAAATGGGATTTTGATTTCAGGATGTGATGATGGGTCTTGGTGTTTTGTTTGTGAATCTGAAAATGTTTCGTTTGTCCAATGGATGGAACTGGAGTTTTTTTTGGGGTGTGTTTCCATAGGTGTTTGTTGTTGATCACCGTTTTTTCCGTTGGAAGTAGTAGGGTGAAGGCAATCAAGCAAATCCTTAATCCATAAAGGCACAATAGTGGGCTGAATCCCTAAACTTTTGCAGTTTTTATACACTGTCTCTATAAAACAGGAAATTTCATGGGTGATGTCATCATCATATTTAATGTCTTCATTGTCGTCTCCAATGCCAATGATTTTCAACAACTGTAAGATTCTAAAGCCTTGTGCACATTGTTTGATGGACATGCCTGATTTTCTCACAGTGACGGCAAAATCCCTTACCTCTTCAATATTTGGTATTGCTAAATTGTTTTTCCAGTTGTTTATCAAGTAATGTACTTTG
>JACDHC010000133.1 GCA_013821245.1 Candidatus Nitrosopumilus sp. | reverse complement strand
AAAGGTTTACCTAAAGCATCCCTATCCAACATACAGTCCAATACTGCGGCTGCATCCCATATGCTTCTCGTAATACAACCTACATGGTCAAGCGAAGGCGATAATGGAAAAATATTGTGTGTGCTTATCAATCCGTAAGTAGGTTTTAGCCCAACAACACCACAAAGCGATGCAGGCACCCTTATAGAGCCCCCTGTGTCCGTGCCTAAAGAAAAAAAAACCATACCAGTTGCAACAGCAACAGCAGAACCACCACTTGAACCACCCGAAATCCTGGATTTATCCCAAGGGTTTTTAGAAGAACCATAAAAAGGGTTTATGCCCGTTATTCCTGATGCAAACTCATTGAGATTGTTTGTGCCAATCAGAATCGCACCAGCATTCTTCATTCTTGTAATGACAGTTGCATTTTCTATTGGAATGTGATCAGCCAGTATTTTTGATCCGGCTGTACATCTCATACCCTTTGTATAAATAATATCTTTGATTGAAAATGGGATACCGTGTAATGGACCCCTATAGTTTCCTTGTTTTATCTCTTTCTCGCATATCAGGGCCTGTTCGTATGCTGTTTGCTCCTTGACAACAGTTATGAATGCATTTAGCACAGGATCCAACCTTTTTATTCTATCTAAACAATTTTTGACTAAATTTAACGGAGACAAATTACCACGCCGTATTCCGTCCGATACCTCTTCAATTGAGGACAAAGATAAGAATAAATCTTTTCGGTTCATGAATTCTCAGCGGAAATGCCCGGTGTTAAACACCAGATGGGAAAGGTGTGGTAAAAATAACGGCAGGAAATGCTTTTGATACTCAACTTGTAGTTATTACGTAGATGTCAATAATATACCTGCATCTTGCTTTGGAGCTAGCCTAAAGCAGCGCAGCAGGCAGTTCAAAATGACTATGGCGCTTTTGACTATGTTGTCCCCCACCTGTGAAGGTCTTTTTGCAAATGAAGATGACGATAAAAAAAAGCAATAAGGGGTAGGGCTGTTGTTTTCAACAGAGGTGTTGGTGAGATTACAATCAAACCATCTGAAAATGCCAAAAAACAATAGAAGATCCTATTTTTAGGTGATACTCCACTAAGTGAGCCAATATCGCTATTCGAGCCCTATGCAAAGAATATCAAACAAAGATTAAAATTCATAATATTATTATTTTTAAATATAACGATCATCGTATTTAACATCCACAGAGATTTCTCCAATGCCAAGATTTTTCAATAATTGTAATATTCTAAAGCCTTGTGAGCATTGCTTGATGGACAGACCCGATTTTTCAACCTTAACGGTAAAATCCCTTTTACCTCTGATATTGGTAGTCCTATTTTGTTTTTCCAAGCATCTATTAAAAAATGTACCTTGCTTTTGATATGCCGGTTTCATTAACTATTTGATGTAGCGTTTTGCCATTTAGATAGCCCGTTATGACTATTGACCTAGGGGGGGAAGAAATGATTGGGGTCTGTCATGCTATACAAATGTATATTGCAATAAACGTTTATGAAGAATTCAAAAATGGTCAATTTGGTCAATTGCGTGGTCAATTTGGTCAAACATATGGTCATTTTACACCCTAAGGCAACATAGAAGGCCTGATGAGGGATAATGCCAATCCAGATCCCTTACAAGGCTCCATTATGTTTAAAGGCAATGCTAAATTAAAATTTATGAATACATAATCATATTAACTATTATGGGTTTATTTCTACTACATTAGGCGCTACTTTCCATAACTTCAATCTATCTAACAATTAATAGAAATGGTTGAATGAACAACAAAAACGGTTTTAGTGTTGTGGCTATTAAAATGACTAGATGTGTTTTTTAAAAATATCATTTATAATATTGAATTAGTTAAAAAATTTAAAAAAATAATGTTTGACTGCCAGTCCAAAGGCGAGCCGGCATTATTTGTGCTTCCGTTAATGATACTTTTTTGGGTATTTAGCCTATAGATTTAGAGATGTCGGATCTGTAGATGTTGGCTCTGTTGGCTCTGTTGGCTCTGTTGGCTCTGTAGGTGTGGGATTAAATATACTTAGGTCTATTTCAACACCTAAGCATCCTAATATGGCTTGTGCTGTATTCAATGGTAAGCCAATTTCTACTAGTATTTGTGCCGATGCAGTTGCAGATTGTTCTTCTAAGGCTATGCTGGCTGTTGCAATACTATTGACATCTAATGCTTGAAGAAGAGCTTCTTGTTGTTCTTCAGTTAGAGTTGCTAAGCATTCTACGCTTTGGGTAACTCCAGTTAAAAGGCCTGATTCTCCCAATGTCCCAAACGATTGCATTGAGCTGTACCCTGTACCCAAAACAAGGACAGATGCAATCGCAGCTACCATAAAGATATATTTAACGTTACTTGACGATGTTTTTGAATGATTTTTATTGAACATATGCTACAAACAACTTATTCATTAAATGTTATCTAGATTTCCTTATATAACTTAGTTCGATTAATCAGAACGGTTTTAGCAAAATCATGTACCATGTTCCACTATCCTACTTTTTTTAGGTATCTGACTAAGGCACAAAGCAAAGGTAAGTTTAACCATAGTTTTGTTATGGTGTTTTGTTATGAATGTTATGACCGTTATGTTTTATAGAGATATTAAAACAGACACTTTCCAAAAAATATTAAATGCAAGTATTGGCATAATCTGCGCCGAATAACCAGTTCTTTCCTTTTAAAAGTCCTCTTGATATTTTTTTCCATGCAATAGGAATATCAGGTATTTCGCAAAAAAGCTTTATGCGCTTTAGATGGTTTCTCACTGTTGTGCCTGTAATTTCTTTCCTAATTACTCTATCCAGATGAAATTGTATAAATCTCAATATAATATTGGAAACCCATTGGTTTCCTTTCTTTTCCACTCTCTGGATAAAACATTTGCTTTTTTCCTCTACAGTTAAGCCTTTCAATCCTATAAAGCTCAAAAAAACTAATACATGCATTTTTATGTTATTTGTGTATAGCCATTGAAACGATTCATAATGTTACCTATGTGTATGAAATCGCCTTAACAATAACAAGTTTCCAACCGCCAATGTGTCACTTATGACCCAACCCGGTGCTCCCAACACAGGGGTTAGTATAAGTGAGTTAGCCATGCCATAGAAAAGGCCCGCAGCTATTGAAATCGTTATGGCATTATAGGCAAAAGACATTGTCAGGTTTTAATAAATTAAAAAATAACAAGAAAAAATAGTAAGAAAACTCTAGGGCGAGCTCAATGTCATGTTGGTCATACCTGTCATGTTATCCAAAATGTTCCCTTTTGCCATCGCATCTTTCAGCATGTTTTTCATCATAATCATATTAATTATTGGCGTCAATTTTTTCTGGACTTCAGTACCATCCATCATCATCTCGGTCATTTTAGCAGTATTATTATCGCTACTCACCAACCCATTAATTGTGGTATTGCCAAAATGATTGTTTACTTTTGATGGATCTGGCAGTACAGTAATAGTGTTATTGTTTGCAATGGTAATGGTTGTAGGAATATTGGATATGGGACCATCTTTCATTGTAATGAAAACATTTCCTTCTATTACTGTATTATTTCCTTCTTTAGTAACATTAATGGCAGTTGCGTTGCCTATTGTATGGATATGCGGAGCAGAACCATTTGTCATAACCATATTAAACATGCCGTGAAAAACTGAATCTTTGGGGCTACACTGGTTTAGGTAACCCATCCAATGACCAGATAAAATCCAATTGTCATTTGAGCTGGCTATTGGTCCAGAATAAAAATTAGGAAAATCCTTTGGAGAAATGATCGAGTAAACTTTGACCTTCATCAAAAACAATGCAAAACATATATCTCATTTTGTCTTTTTAAACTAGGTAGTCAATATGTCAACCATTAAACTTTATTGTGTATTTGCATCAATAATTATACCTTTAACAGTCATTTCTACGGCATTTACAATACTGAGCATTGATACTTCCTTTGCGAATAGTTCTGCAAAAATAACTTCTAGCCGAATCTCCTCTTTTACTGGGCAGGGAGAACTATACGTAGGTAATGCCGGATCTAACACTGTTTCTGTCATTGACCTTGATAACAACCACCTTATAAAAAATATTTCAGTAGGAAAAGGCCCACATGATATTAAAATTTCGGAAAATCAACAAACAGTGTTTACTACGGATACCGATTCATCAACAATTTCAGCCATCAATACAACCAATAACACAATTATCAAGCAAATCCCCGTTAAAGGAGTGAAGGCCCTTCATGGTATTGCAACTAGTGAAAACCAAATCAGGAACAATGGCAATGATGATGCCAAGGATAACAGAGAGCCAATTTTGTATGTTGGAGATGTATACGGAAACAGGGTGTTAGTTGTTAACGGGAGTAGCATAACAGATGAAATAAAGGTTGGCGCGGGTCCAGAATATTTAGAGATTAGCCCTAATCAACAATTTCTTTATGTTGCAAACCTGTGGAGTCCCATATCAGTCGTTGACTTGAAAGCAGAAAATCCGGTTGTAATAAAAAACATTGACTCAGGAAAAACCCCTCATGGACTCGCCTTTAACAACAATGGTTCCAACCTATACATAGTTAATATGTATAGCAACAGCCTCTCCATTATTGATTCCAATAGGCACGAGATAATTAAGAATATTACGGTAGGCAATAAACCAGAATATGTAAAATTAAGCCCTGATGAAAGGTTTGCATATGTAACAAACTTAGGGTCCAACACTATTTCAAAAATAGACCTAGACACATTTGAAGTGATAAAGGAAACGCCTGTCGGAAAAGCACCTCATGGCATAGCATTTAGTGCTGATGGTAATTTGATGTATATAAGCAATATGGATAGCAATGATATTTCCGTAGTGGATACTAAAACCGACAAAGTTATATTAACTATCCCTACTGGGCTAGAACCCCATCAAATTGTATTGGAGAAACCATCAATAAGGTTTAACTCCGAAAATAAATCAACTTCGCCAATTTATGTAGAAATAGCAGACGATCCTTCTGAGCAAAGCAGAGGACTAATGTTCAGAAATAATCTGGAATTGAATAATGGCATGTTATTTGTTTTTGATGACGAAAAGAACAGATCATTTTGGATGAAAAATACTCTCATTCCTTTGGATATGATATTCATGGATGAAAAACTTGGAGTTGTAGATATTAAAGGGAATATTCAACCTTGTGTAACAGAGATTTGCCAAAGCTATATATCAGAACAGCCCGCAAAGTATGTTTTAGAAGTTAATGCAGGGTATGTTCAAAGGAATGGTGTGGATATTGGAGATGTGTTGAAACAATAAGCAGTATTTGTTTTCATATGACAAGTGCTAACTAAACTTTACGTGACACCATAATTGTTAATGTTTGCAGTGTTACTGGCAAATAATTTATTTTGTGTTGCATGTAAAAAAACACCATTTGTTCCACCCTTACAGCCAATGGTTCCAGTTAAGGGAACTAACGGAGAAATTTCGCAGAACTAGGGAAAATGACGCAAATTCCTTTGGCTATAGGAATTATTTATTTAATGAGGTCTGAATGTAAAGCAATAAAATTGAAAGGCAATAAAACCCTATAATATATAAACAAAATATATGCCAAATAGGCTCTGTTCACTTAAGGATTTAAAAAGAGCATTTTCTAACTTTATCTGATGGTTCACGTGATTTACAGATCCATTTTCAAACCAAATCAACCTTAAATCCACAAAATTAATTTGTTTTCGTTTCAAAAATATCATTGTTGCAGGCCGCAATTCAGAAAATCTATTTCTTAAGTGAACAGAGCCCAAATGAGGTAAGAGGTCTAGGTTTGGCTGCCCCTTCTGTAT
>JACDHC010000132.1 GCA_013821245.1 Candidatus Nitrosopumilus sp. | reverse complement strand
TGGATTCGCTTTTTGAATCGGTTTCTGCCGTAACCACCACAGGAATAACAGCTGGAATAACTTCAATGGATATGAATGTCGTATCAAAGATTTTTCTTATTGTCAACATGATACTTGGAAGATTTGAAATCATTGCTGTTGTATACCTTTTAATAGAAAACAGGAAAATGAAAACCCTGAAACCCGAATATTTAAAGCACCTTCATATACCCCACAACAAACACCAGGATAAACCTGCAAAATAGCAAAACTTTTAGAAAAATAAAGGGATTGCTTTTTATCAATAGATTACCTAATTTATTTGAAATGTTCGCGCCATTGGATATCACAATGAACCTAGCCTCATCTTAAAAGTGTTAACTAACTCTCTTGTGTGTTGGCATTAATTTGTCATAAATGGGTATATGTGCATACATATATCTTTCAGCAGTTTTTGGTATCTTTAAATTTTTATTAGAATTGCTTGATAATCAAAGGCAACTACTTTCCAATTCTAAATCAACATTCGCTCAGTTGTTGCACTTGACCTTTTTCATGGTATATGTGCATACAATTCTCCATTGTGATTTGTTTTTTGCTTTTCCTTTTTTATTTTCTATGCTATTGTTTTTTTACTGATGGACATGGGTATGACAAATCTGAATACCGTTCCTGTCTTTTTTTTGCTATTGCCCTTACTATACACACCAATACATTTGTCGTTGCCATCTGAGGGCTCCTCATACCATATGTGCCCCCCATGGGACTCTATGATTTTCTTTGACAGGTAAAGGCCCAAGCCGGTGCCCTGACGAGACTTTGTGACAAACTTTTTAAACAGCTGGTCTTTAATTTGGTGGTTTATTCCAACTCCGGTATCCTGCACGGTAACTAGTATGCTATCATTGTTCTCGAGTTCGTCAAATGGTTTGTCTTCATTTATTGTGCTTTTAACGGAATCGTTAGATGAAACCTCATTGGTTGGAGATGAAGAGCTATGAATTACTTTAGCAGTGGAAACTAAAATCTGGCCATCAAAAGTGAATTTCATGGCATTGTCCAGCAGGTTGAAAATCACCTGGGAAATCTTTTGTGGGTCGCAATCAGCATACAGGGGTCTCAGGGCCGCAGTGTTGTCGCTGCTGCTGCTGCTGTTGTTTTTGCTGTTTCCCCTCTGGTTTTGCTGTTGTTGTTGTTGTTGGTTTGTATGTTTGGGTGATGTTGCCTTGTTTGCATTGTCATTATCATCGCCACTGCCTTCGCTCTTCCATTCCCTGTCCTTTGCTTTCTCCACGTCTACAAAAAGCGGCATAAACACTATGGAGACCTTTCCGGCCTTGTCGGTGTACGCGTATTTTTTCTCAACGTCCTCTATAACCTGCTCAATCAGGGCGTGGATGTCCACGCTGCCCTGGATGGTTAGGCTAAAGGTTCCGCTCTCAATCCTGCTCACCTGCAAAATGCTTTCGGCGAGGTTCTGAAGCCTTGAGGCGTTTCTTGTGATGATGTCTATTTCCCGCCTGTACTCGCTCACGCTGTCGCCAAGCTTCTCCTCAAGAATCTCCATGCCGTTTAGGATGGGCATTATGGGCGTGCGCAGCTCATGGGCCGCTATGTCTATGAACTCGTTTTTGACGCTGTCCTCCTGCTTTATCTGCTCAAAGAGGGTGCTCTGGTTGTACAGCACCTCAAATATTGATGCGTACGACAGTACGGTTGATTCGCTGTTGGAGTAAAATGAAAAGCCAATCAGGGCAGTCGCCTTTTCCTCCTTTAGGTGCTTTAGCTCCATTATCAGTGATTCCTTTCTGTCCACCACCAGTGACTTGATTTTGATGCTGATGCTGGGGGCTATATCCTGGATGCGGATGTTTTTGCTGTAGCTTTTTAGAAAACGCAAATATGATGAATCCTTGATTGACGTGTCAATTGGCGAGAGGATGCTTACCTTTAGGTTTTCGTTTTGCTCTGCCATCTCCTTTATAAGCTGCAGAACACCATCTTTTTCCTGTATGTGAAACGCATTCACTGTTGAGTACATTATCTGTATTTCCTTTTTGGCGTTTTTTATCATTTCCACTTCTTTTCTAACCGCGTCATGGTAGTCTGAGAATACCATTGTCTTTGTCGGTGTGACTCCATCCTCTATCTCCCTTATCTTTTGGTTTGCGGGTGTTGCAATTTTCCAAAAGCTGTCAAACACAAACTGCTGCTGCTCGACAATCTCTGGTATGTTGCTGAATATCAGCTGGGGTATGGATTGGGCTTTCTCCAGGGAGGCCACGGCAACATACTCTCTCTCGTCCGCAACCTCAAAGTTACCCCTCATCCCATCCAGGTGCCTGATTTCAGAGAAGGAGAGCATCTGCTTTACGTATTCGATGTTGTCTTTGGTTATTTCGGTGACATACCTAAACTTGACTCCCCTCTCCCTGAATGAGCTCTTCCTTTTTTCCCTTATGGATTCAATCTCGATGATTACTGATGGGGCGGTGATACCAACGCAGGAGTCTATATTCCTTTTTGCTCTGTCTACGAACTGCAAGAGCACATTGTTTGCATTGTCTGAGCCATGGTACACTCTGGTGAACGTGTCATTGGGATTGCCTGTTGGTGATGGTGATGAACCTTGATTTTCATTTAGGGATTCCCTTTGAATATTTTTATTGCTATCAATATTATTAGAAACTATAACAGGACCATCCAACCGTTTTCACGACCATCATTTACCACTAATTATTTGAGAATAAAACTATATAACCATATTAATATACAAATTAAATTTTTATAGCAAATATCTAAAAATTGTTGTCCATTGTTTAACAATTGCAGTTTATTATGATTATTGAATGCAAATAGATACAGTTTTAGAGAAATGGGTTTTTTAGATGATGTTGACCGTATGTTTGCATTTAATCTTTATAACCAAAAGTCATCGTATGCAATTTATTATTGTCTTCTAACAATAAAGAGCTAAAAAATTTTAATTCCTAAAGAGAGATGTCATTTCATTTTGACAGATTCTGAATTTTGTATTGTGATTATAATAGAAATTTCTTATATAAAATATTACTGTATAAATTATGGTACTACATACAGTACAATGAATTATTTATCAAAGATGTTTACAGTTTTCCTCATTGCTATAGGATTAGTCATAGTCCCAGCAGTGAGTATGAACGCAACAATTGTTGCAAATGCTCAATCAGCCGCAGGAACACAACAACAAACCTCTCAACCATCCGCAGCATCAAATTCAACAGCTGCTGCTAATAAAACCCAACAAGTAGGTCAACTATTTACCTTTAACGAGAAAAGCAAGCCAGCTAATGATCCACAAAAATGTGCAGAATTAGCTAGCAAAGTTAGCGGAAAAGCAGTACCTGACTATAACTTGTGTGATGTTGTTGTATACAGACAGGCTTCAGCAATAGTAAGAAACGACAATTTTGTATTAAATAACTTTTCAGGTATAGGCCACTATATCGAATTCATACCTGCAACAAAACTAAATGAAACAAGTCAGTTTATGGGCGTAGGTAACAATGCTACTGCAGGCGGTAACAACAATAACACCAACCTCAAGGTTGCATTTGGTGAATTTGCATTAATCGACTCAGAAGTAGTTCCAGTTAGACAAGTAATGAACAAGTATAATTGGACTGAAACAGCTTTACATCATCACATGCTAAATGAAACACCAAAAATATTGTTCTTACACTGGACAGTAACAGGTGATGCAAACCAGTTGATTAACCAAGCCAAAGAAATGATGATGCAAACCTCTACCTATCAAAACCTCACAGGCAATACTCAAACATCAACCTCTGCAGGCCCATAATTTTTCTTTCTTTTTTTTAAAAAACATTTGTTATCTTATCATATATTATACAAAATATCTCAATAGGTTTGATTCTTCTGAAAGGAAATGTGTTGTATGTTTATAATCTTAACCATTAAAGGAGAGAGACTCTATTATCAATAATGCAGGTTTACGAAAAGTCGTTATCTCTAAATCTTGTAAAATTTAAAGGCATTAAAGCAAATTATATTTGCACACTGGTCTAATGACGTGATTTAATATTCCAATATGGGGATAAAATATCCAACTATCTATATTAAATATGATTTAATCTATTCAATTAGGCCAATACAAGTACGGTTCTGTTCTCTCACTTGACCTATCCTTTCTTGTAATGGGATTTGCACATTATATTTTATCTTGTTCTATTGCATATGGTCAAAATTAAAATTTATAATGACTTTTTTATTTGATTGAAAAATCAATAATACACCATATTAGTTATTTTGTCATATTATTATGGCCATGCCATGATGTTCAATTAATTTTCGTTTTTGCTCTTCCGCAAATCTATCAAAATCTTTCTCATTGTATATGCAAAACCCCTTCAGATCAGTGTCATACTTTGTGGGTAGGGATAGCTCATAGTCAACAAGTTCCTTAATTTTGTTTTTATATTGGAATACGCCCATATCGCCTAATACGGATAATCCGTTCTTTCCTTGTTTCTTGACATATTCAGCCATTCTTTTTTCGAAAGACCAATCATTTTTTATTCCTTCTCCTTCTGCTTTTTGAAAGTATTGATTTAGAGCATCAGTGATCAATAATGTTTTCTCCTCTTCATATTTAGATACCTTAATTGCAGCATGACCTCCTGAAAGGGTTTGTCTTACGTTATCTGTAGTTTCATAGAAAGGGGAAAAGAGAACTATCTCCTTGTTATGTTCAATCTGATTTTTTATATAAAATGAGTAAAACTCTCTAAGAGTTGGTAAATCGGGATAGATTATAATGTAGTGTATGCCGTATTTTTCTGCCGATAACTTAACTGCTGCTTCTTCAGCATGAATATTTTTGATTAGTCGACCTGAATTAATACCAAACACCTCTTACAAAGATTATTTAATCAACAAAATTTAATACTAACTATTTTATTAATTGGTTTCACCATTGATTGATGTTAAACCACTCTTTTTAGTTTCCTCTTCCTCTTTCAATGCCTGTTTTTTTAATATGTTCGTCAACACACAATCGAAGTTTCTTTAAAAGTATTGGTTTTTGAAATATTTCTGCTATTTCGACATTACATCTCTTTATTTCTTTCTCAACTGTATCTCTTTCAAATGCGGATATGAGAATTGCTATGGTCTCTTGCTCGATTTCTTTGATTTTTGATACAAGTTCAATCCCGCTCATACCTGGCATCCTAACATCTGCTATCACAAGTGCAAAATTTTTAAAATTTTCCCTAAAATGATCTAATGCCATAAAAGGATCATAGAATGCATATGCATTATATCCCTCTCTTTCTAGTAATATCTTCACCAAATCCGCAATATCTCTCTGGTCATCTACAATTAAGATGCCATTGTTTCTTGGCGAAGCCATCCTTTTATGTTTATTTGGATTTTTCTGTTATTTATCAATATCTCCAATTAATATGATTGTCATCTATTTCTTTATAAACTAAAATGTTTTATCGTAATTTTGTTTACTTTTATCTGTTCAATTCTAAACGGTAACGTAATTTAGGATAACAAATCCTGATAGTGAATAATGATATCCAATAAATATACACTTGATTATGGATTAACCTATTCCATAGTTTCTTTTGATACTTTAAATCTCTTTACGTATTGGTATTGGAGTTGGTTGGTTGTCGTTTATTAATTTTTTCATTTGTCAAGTTGATAATTGTTGCCCAAAGATAAATGGTTTGTTGATTAATGAGCGAACATACATTAAAGAATCATGAGCTACCTCTAGAAATTGGGTTATTTGTTATAAAATCGGGAATTTAAGAATTTACTATAATAATAACAAATACTGAATAATTTTAAAAATACTATGAATCCGAAATAAATCATGAGTGATAATTAATATAGT
>JACDHC010000012.1:9381-22921 GCA_013821245.1 Candidatus Nitrosopumilus sp. | reverse complement strand
GTGATATTGACAAACTTGACGACATAGTCAACAACCAAAACAATGATATCGGAACCATAATCGTTGAACCAATACAAGGTGAAACCGGAATTATAGTTCCACCCGATGGTTTTTTAAAAAAACTACGAACTATTTGTGATAAGTATAATTTGGTATTGATTTTTGATGAGATTCAATCAGGTTTAGGCAGAACTGGAAAGATGTGGGCTGGCCAACATTGGGGTGTTGAGCCTGACATTATGTGTTTGGCAAAGGGGATAGCAGGTGGGGTGCCCATGGGCCTTACACTGACCCGCTCTGAAATTCTCGATTGCATAAAAGTTGGGGAGCACTCATCAACGTTTGCGGGGAACCCACTTGCTTGCGCTGCAGGCTCTGCAACAATAGATTCATTGGTTGGTGACAACTTGGTTGAAAATTCAAAAAAAATGGGGATACTATTTAAAGAAGGTCTATTGGGTTTAAAAGACACTCACAAAATCATTCGCGATGTCCGAGGATTTGGAATGATGTTGGGGATAGAGATGAAATTTGATATCAAAGATATTCTTTTTGATGGGATTAAAAATGGAATTTTACTATTATATTCTGGTAAAAACATTTTGAGATTGCTTCCTCCTTTGGTAATGGATGAGGATATATCCAAAAAATCAATTAATCTTATAGATAGGGTAATTACTAGTGAGGAGAAAAGGCGAAATGTCTGAAAACTTAAACTATATAGATGAAAAAATCATCCGAATATTAAAAAATGATTCAAGAAAATCTTTTGTAGAAATCGCCAATGACATTGGAATGTCGGAATCCGCTGTTAGACGTAGAGTAAAAAATATGCAAGATACTGGGATAATAAAAAAATTTACAATTGATATGGGACCCTCTAACAAAACCAGTGCAATAACTTTGATATCTGTAAGTTCTGCAGCAGATACATCTAATGTTTCAAATCAGCTTTTGAGCCTTAAAGGTGTTGATATGGTCTATGAGATAACTGGGCAATATGATATTGCTACCATAATTGTTGCCCCCACAATATCAGAGATAAACTCCTATATTGATGAAATAAGGAAAATAGATGGCGTTTCTGACACAAACACCGTGATAATATTAAGAACGTTGGTAAATTCATCCTAATTCTGATTCAAAACTTAAAACACATACAACGTGTGATGAATCCCGTCTCACAATGTATTTATACGCACCTAATTTTATTTTTTTTACCTATAACATTTATAAATTAAACGATAAGAGTGTAAATGTACAAAGAATGTCTCTATATTCGGATGACCCCAATTATTTTGCTCATATATATAATGATTCTGAACGAGATAAGAAAAGAATTAAATTATTGGATTCCACCCTTAGGGAGGGAGAACAGCATCCCGGAGTTTCATTTTCTAACAAGCAAAGAATCCAAATCGCATGGATGCTTGACTCCTTTGGAGTGGATCAAATAGAAATAAGCCCAATAGTTTCATTGGATCACCGAGAGGCTACAAAAATAATTATCAAACAGGGACTAAGGGCCGATATAGTGGCCCATGTTCGTGCAATAAAATCTGATGTTGATGTCGCCATCGATTGCAATGCTACTTGGGTCGCAACTTATCTAGGTATTTCAGACATACATTTAAAATCCAAGTTACGAATATCTAGGGAGGAAGCTAAAATTAGGGCTTTGGAAGTTGCTGATTATATCAAGTCCCATGGACTGAAATCCAGATTTACGATGGAAGATGCAAGCAGAACAGAGCCGGAATTTCTTTTGGATATGTGTAGGGAAATGAATAACCGTGGTATAGAGAGGATTAGTATTCCCGACACCGTGGGAATCATGAGGCCTCGGGGTATGTACAATATTGTAAAACTAGTCTGCAATAATATTGATAATTCAAAAACTTCATTAGATGTCCATTGCCATAATGATGTGGGATTAGCATTATCTAATGCCCTGTCAGGATGTGAAGGTGGCGCAGATCAAATTCATACAACCATAGATGGAATTGGTGAAAGAACGGGTATACCTGCATTGGCAGAGACTGCTGTTGCATTAAATCTCATATACAAATCCAACAATGATTTTAGGTTACACTTGCTAAAGGATCTGTCAAAAACCATTTCTGATTATACGAGTATACCTATTCATGAATCTAAACCGTTGGTAGGCGATAGTTCATATAAGCATAAGGCCGGGACACACCTTGCCGCAATTTTGAGAAACCCATCGGCTTATGAAATAATCGAACCAAAACAGGTAGGCAATAGGCGGAAAATTGTCTTTGGTGAGCTATCGGGAAAAAACGGCTCGGCCTATCTTTTATCAATTTTAGGATTGGATTCTTCAAAGGAAAATGCTGAATCCTTAGCAAAGGGGTTGAAAGAATTGCGTATGGGTGATATTCTTGAATTATATCTAGACGAAAAATTAGAGAGAAAAATACTTAATGAGGGTTATGTGAAGACAAATAAGGATTAAAAATGACAAAAGTTAATTGTATTGAATGTGACGCAGCAATTCCAATACCTGATGACTCGATGCAAGGAGAGATCGTTACCTGCCCGGATTGTGGAGAGAGTTTTGAACTGGTAAAAACTGGTGACGAGTTTAGTATAAAGCCTGCACAAGTAGTTGGAGAAGATTGGGGTCAATAAAGATAGAGGAAGAACAGTCTTCTTCACTCTGTATTCTTTTTGATAGCATTAGATGGGAAGAAAAATCAATAATTGAATCTGCAAAAAAAAACAATATCGATATAAAACCGATTGATTGCAAAGAACTTGTCCTATTTTTGAATAGTGAAACTAAAGAGTTTAAAGACAAAGTTATCCTACAGCGATGCGTCAGTTATTTTAAAAGCATTCACTCTACCGCCGCTTTGGAGGGACTGGGTGCACAAATGATAAACACACTTTACACTTCTATTATGTGTGGTAATAAATTGTTCTCTCACATGGAGCTTCAAAAGCAGGGGGTCATCACTCCTAACGCCTTTTGCTCCTTTTCTCCATCATCTGCGATTGAGGGAATCAACAGATTGGGCTATCCCGCTGTGATTAAACCAACTGTAGGAAGTTGGGGGCGATTAATTGGTTTAATAAACGATGAAGAAGCTGCCAAAGCTGTTTTAGAAGACCGCCAACACATGTTTCCAATCTATCAAATTAACTATATTGAAGAATTTGTTAAAAGACCGCCAAGGGATATACGAGCAATTGTTATAGGCGATCAAGTGGTGGCTGCTATATATAGATATTCGGGCAAAAACGAATGGAAGACAAACATGGCATTGGGTGGTCATGCCGAAGCATGTCCCATTACAAATGAACTGGAAGATATTTGTATTGATTCCGCAAAAGTCTTTAAAGGTGACATAGTTGGGGTTGATTTGATGGAGAATGAGACTCTTGGTTTATTAGTTCATGAAGTAAACAACACAACCGAATTCAAAAATACTGTAAGAGTCACTGGAATTGATATTCCATCATTGATTATCGATTACATGGTTAAAACCTATAAAAAATAATAAATATGGTTTCCTCCGCCTTTGCTATAAAATTATTACAGGACTCGTTGGAAATTTATTCACCTTCCAGATCGGAATCAAAACTTGCTAATTTTTTGAAGGATGTTTGCATGGATCTTGGATTTGAGCAGGCCAATATTGATAGCGTGGGAAATATTATTGCAATAAAAGGGACTGGGGACCCTGTAATATTACTTTGTGGCCATATGGATACAGTTCCCGGTATTGTTCCGGTTCGTCTAGATGGTGATTATATGTATGGTAGGGGTGCCTCAGATGCGAAGGCGCCATTGATCTCCATGTTGCTTAGTGCCGCTGACTTTCCAAAACAAAATGGAACTATAGTTTTTGCTGGAGTTGTCGATGAAGAAGGCAATGCCACAGGAATAAAAAACCTTGTAAAGGACAAAAATTTAAGACCTCATTATGCTATTTTTGGTGAACCCAGCGGTATTGAGAATATCACCGTTTCTTATAAAGGTCGTTTAGAAATTCGTTTGCTATGTGATGTAAATAACAGTGCGCATGCGAGTGCGCCATGGCTTTCTTTGAATGCCATCGAGGAAATTTATAACATATGGAATAGCTTAAAAACTGTTTTAGACAACATTGATGTTAATACAACTACTAAAAACAAGGCAAATCTTGTAAGTTATAGCATAACCGAAGTAAGTGGTGGATCAAGTCATAATGTTACCCCTCAAAAATGTAGAATGACTATCGATATTCGAATACCCACCAGTATGTGTTGCGATGATGTTTTGAACTTGTTGGATGTAAAAATAAATGAAATCATAAAAGAAAAGGGCCCGATCATAGTTAAATATCACGTAGAGGACAAAACAGAACCTTTTCAGGCGAATACCTCCTCACCGTTGGTGAGATCCCTTGTACTGGCAATTTTGGAAAACAGAAAAAAAAGACCTTTACTGTTAAAAAAAACCGGAACAGGAGACATGAATATTTTGGGTAACGTTTTGAATATACCGGTGGTCACATACGGGCCAGGTGACCCACACTTATCTCACACAACCGATGAAAGGGTATACATCAAAGAATATTTGACAGGCATAGAAATATTTAAAAACACTCTATTCCATATGATGCGATTGCATAAGAATTTACAAAAATAATCACGGAAACAACAATTTCTACTTCCTTCCCTTTCCTGTTGATTAATGGTGGATGCATGCATAAATTAATTATAACAATAAATTGTATTTAACTATCAATGCTCTGTTTGATAGGTGTAGGAATAAATGAATATGATTCTTTAAGTTCCAGTTCCGTTGAAATGTTGAAAAATAGTGACATGATATATGTGGAAAGATTTACAGGGTTTTTATCAAACGGATTTATAGAAAAAATAAAAGACCTTGTGAATGGTTATGGGTTTTCAAGTAAAAAAAAAAGTATTGAGGTTCAATTGGCAAAAAGATGGTTTGTAGAGGATGGAAGGCAAATATTGGAAAACTCATTAAAAGAAAATGTCAGCATATTGATTTATGGTGACCCTCTTATTGCAACCACTTACAATGAGCTGCTTGTGAGAGCTAAAAAGCAATCAATACCTTATAAAGTAATTCATTCCTCATCTGGAATTCCATCCTTAGTAGGGGAGTCGGGACTGCATTATTACAAATTTGGGAAGATGGTTACTATCATGTCTGACCCAATGTCCTCCATTACCGTATATGATACTATATACAATAACATGTGTTATGGATTGCATACCCTAATCTTGACCGAGTACAACAATGACCTTGAAAGTGATGGTTTAAGCCCCACCAAAAATCCATGTCCTTTTTTTCTGTCCCCTAAAAGGGTTTTTGACCTTCTCATGGAGAGAGAATATGAACTGAAACTGCTAAATTGGTCTGAAGATTCTTTTGTAATTGTGACATGTAAAATTGGAACAGAAAGCTCAAAAGTAATATGTGGAAAAATAAAGTCTTTAATGAACATTGAGTTTGAAAGTGGCCCTAATTCTATAATTGTCCCTGGTAACCTGCATTTTACAGAGGTTGATTCCATTAAAAACTTAACTATTGCATTGGATGACCCTGACGATAACTCTGCTAAAGTCAATAAACTATCCAGCAGGATGTTGGATAAGTATATTCCAAATGCAAAAAAAGCGTTATCCACTTTATCGTCTTTAGTTAAGGAAAAAGAAAACGACTTTAAAGAGGAATACTCTGTTGTTTTGGAAAATGCTGAAAACTATCTCTTCGATGCCGAAAACTTTTACAGACAGGGTAGAATTGAACTTGCAATACTTAGTGTAGGTTATGCTGAGGGTTTGATTGATTCCATTCGATTCCAAAAAGGCATGAACCCATGGTAGTATATGAATATACTTTTTTATATACAATAGTTTAGAATTGTTAATAGAATATTTTCTCAAGGATATATAAAAGAATGCACGATACCAATACCAACTTACCTGGCAATCCAAATAACGATAATAACTCTGATTCTAATGATAATGTCTATAGGGCCAGCCTAAACAAAAAGAAAACAATAATTAAAAACGGTGCTATTGGACATTTGCCATCAGAACTGTTAGAATTTGTCAACAACGATACCTATTCTTTACTTATTAAAGGTAAGCCCGGAACAGGCAAAACAACTTTGGCCCTAACTTTAATGGACAATCTGAATTATGATAGTAATTATTTTTACATATCGACAAGGCTCTCAATCAGGCAACTTTTATATTTTTATCCTTGGACTACCAAGTTCACCCTAAATACCGAATCCAATATTGAATATAAATTTGAGGATGCACGGCTTGATGAGCCGGAATCTCTCTTTGAGCGGATTACCAACCAATTAATGGATGTAAAATCCCCGATTATAATAATCGATACATGGGATGCTATTGCTTTGTTTATGGATAGGGAATCAAGGCTAAATAATGAACGTGTTTTACAAATATGGAGAGAGAGGGCAGGGGCAAAGTTAATTTTTTTAACGGAATCATCGGACTTGACTCTCTTAGATTCCATAGTTGATGGGGTAATTACCCTTAGACAAGAATTAAAAAAATCACATACCCATAGGGAATTGTTTTTTAATAAACTTCGAGGAATTTCCATAGATTGTCCAAAATACTATTTTTCTTTACACAATGGACTATTTTTTGCTTTGGACTCCGCATCCGGTCTGAATCTAATGGAAAAGTTCAAAAACAATGAACCAAAACACGATGGATTTTATATTAAGGAAAAAACCATTGATTCACAAAACAACAATGATAAACCGTACCAATCTCTAAATACCGTTTTGAATGAAACCATAAACAGCAGCAACCTCACGACCATGGAGTTCGACTCCAGAATGCCTAATGAATTGATATTGTCTTTGTTATTTAAGCCTCTTTTTTCTTGGATTGAATCTGGTAAACCAATCTCAATCAGTAATTTTGAATGGAATTTTTACTCTGTCCTAAAAAAATTTCTACTTTTTTTTGCATCGCCTAAATTAACTAATGATCTCTTGCTAAACGAAAAATTTGATTTATTTGAAATTTATAAAGATTATATTGTTAGCAATGAGCAATATAACTCACATGAAGAAAGCCACGGTAACTTGGACGAGTTTGAAGCCTCAATAAGTAAAACTATATCTGACGCTCTCAAAAAAACAGGTAAAAAACCTAACCATGATAGTGTTTTAAATATAATCGATGGCAATAACACAAACCATTTGTTTTCTAATCTAAAATTCATTGATTCCCTAAAAAAAAATGCTAATATCCACAATCTTATCGTTATAAAGAAAAATAGGTTTCCTAAAAAAGATTATAACAATATCAATAATAATAACAATCCGTTATTGTCTGAAGGGAATTATTTTAAAATTGTATTTGAAGGTAAAAACATTATGTTAAAGTCTATTAACCCCTCAAAAGGAATCTACGGTGCATACATCGAAAACAATGGATTGTTTGTTGGTTGGTATCCTTTAACTTAACTTAACCCACCCAACTTCTCTCCGGTCTGTTGTGTGTGTGTGTGTGTGAAAGTAAAAATGCCCATATATCTTTATTTGATCGCTTTGATTCTTATTTTCCATGGACGATTACTTTTCTGTTTTGGATTACAAAGCTGAGGATCTTGTTTATACAATCAGCAAAACCACAAAGATACATGATGAACAAAGAACCCGTGGTTATGTCTCAAAAATTGGCATGCTGTCCGGCCATTATATTAATCTCCAGACACCAAACAACCTTGTAGTTGTCGGTGATATACATGGCGATTTGGTTACTCTGGAGAAGATAATGGAAAGGATAGATTTTGAAGATTTTCTAAAAAAAGAATCTAACATATTGATATTTTTAGGTGATTATATTGATAGGGGTGAATACTCTATTGAAGTTTTGCTTTTTCTTTGCAAACTAAAAAGTTTTTACCCTAATAACGTATTTTTGTTGAGGGGCAATCATGAATCCTATAACCGTTTTCCATTCTCTTCCTATGACTTTTATTCTGATCTGTTAAATAAGGTAGGAAATTCGGTTGATACCTTGTATAATTGCACTATTTTACCGTTTTTTGAATCTTTGTTTTTGTTTTGTGAAATAGGCGGATTTTCTGTTTTAACTCACGGTGGTTTGCCAGTTATTGAAAACCCTCGGTTTTTTATGAATTACAAGTCACATTTATCCAACTCATTGGAAAACAACACCCTGCTCGAGGAGATCTTGTGGAATGATCCTAGAGATTTGCCTGACAATAATAGTTGGAGTTTTTCCAATCGTGGGCTAGGAAAGTATTTTGGGATTGAGGTGACAAATATGTGGTTATCCAATACCAGCTGCAAATTCCTTTTAAGGGGGCATGAACCATGCATGGGCTATAAACTAAACCATGAAAATAAGATTCTTACCATTTTCTCATCAAAAGCTCCATACCCAAAGTTTGAGTCCGCGTATTTAAAAACTTCACAAAAGGAGATTGGTGAGATAATCGATAATGAGTGTTCAATCACACAATGCGTCCATATTGTTTAATGATGTGTATTTATATGGTTTGACTATCTCTTTTACATTTCCATTTTAGTTTTTATCTCTTTGCATCTTTTTCTTAGGGACACTGTAGAAATTTCTGCAACCTGGCATATCTCTACCTGCCTTAAAAACTCATTGCAGTTTTGTGATGCTAAATATATTATAGAGCCTGCAAGCGCACGTGGGTTTTTCCCAATTGATATTCTACTTTTCTGCGCCATTGAAAAAATTCTTAGAGCCTCTCTTTTGGTTTTTTCACTCATCTGTAATCTATTACAAATTAAAGTAACGTAGTCTGGGCCATGCAGTACAGGCATCTGCAATGAGAGTTCCTTCAAGATCAATTTATAGTGGGACATTATGTCTTTTGTGGTGATGTTACACGCATTAGCGATATCTGTTATAGTTTTGGGTGTTTCTGTTTCACGACAGGCAGCATAGAGCGCTGCCCCAACTAACCCCAACGTTGATCTTCCCTTTGCTAGTTTTTTTATCGCTGCTTTTCTATATATATATGCGGCTCCCTCAATTACAGCCTGGCTTAAATAGAGCTTATCTCCAAAGTTATTCAATAATTTTAATGCTTTCTCCAAATTCCTAGAAACTGAATCGTTTAACTGCGCTCTGTTGTTCCAGGTCCTTAATCTTTGCATGCTGTTTTTTTGTGAAGGTTCTAATGCTTTGCCCCTGGCATCAGTATCACCTATACCAATAAGTGTGGATAACCCTTTATTATGCACTGCAAGCGACTCCGGCATACCGGTTCTTGTCCTGTCTGTATATCCTGAATTATTTCTATAGTTCCCACTCGAGTCATTATTAGGATCCTGCTTCGAAACGCAACCGCAAGAAGAACAAACATATTCAAATGAGATATTATCAAAAATAACGGAATCGCCATTACAAAATTCGCAAACTATTGGCTTTACATTCCCCACATTGCCTTCACGTTGCATAAATTATTGATCACTATTTTATAACTTATAAGAGTTATTATTTATGCTTTTTCTATAAATTTCACGATGCCTACTTAGTGAAAAATGATATTAACTGCAAGAATATGGTTATGAATATCACAAAACGATTAAATTATTATAAAAGGGTATATTATACTTCCTTTATTGATCAACGACCCTGCTCTTTTGATTGCTACAGTTTTATGGATATTCTTTATACCTCGTGCCCTTATTTTATTTTATCGATTTATTAAAAATAACAAAAGATTTATTGAAAAAGACCTGAGTCGAATTCCAAATGACCCAAAAATTATTTTCCAGATAACCACGCGTTCTGCAACAAAAACCTCTGTAGTGAAAAGGGGGATAAACTCTATCGTTGATTCTTGCAATAAAATTAAATATTTCAAATATGAGATATTTGTTGTAACGGAAGATTACAATGATACCAATACATTGGATTCTTCTTTGTGTAATGTTATATGTGTGAGTAAAAAGTTTAACCCTAACGCAATCAAAAAAGGTAGGGCTTTGCAATATGCAGTTGAATTCAGGCGAAAAAAATGTCAGAATTCTCCTGACTATTGGATATTTCATATGGATGACGAAAGCTATGTTGTTCAGCAAACTGTGCTCTCATTACTAAAGTTTATCCGTGAGAAAAGGGGGGTCGCCGCGGAAGGCCCAATTTTTTATCCATTAAAATTTGAAGTTGCAAACAGGATCACCGCCTTGGCAGAATCACCGCGATCTTTTGGTTGTTTTGAATGCGTTACTCATATGAATAACCCACCGCCAATACACATGCATGGTAGCAATTTATTGGTTCGCTCTGATATTGAGGATACAATTGGGTGGGAGTTTGGCCCAATTCTCGCTGAGGATCAGAGGTTTGGATATGAAATTTTTAAAAGATATGGCAAACACTCTATGGGTTGGCATGGGGGAATTGTGTTGGAGCAACCGCCTTTAAATTTAAAAGATCATTTTATGCAAAGAAGAAGGTGGGTAATTGGCAATTTACAGAACATCGAAAGCTTTTCCAAATTCTTTAAGTTGCGCTTGATTTATAAATGTCTCTCTTTCTTTTTATCTTTCATTTCTGGAATAATATCGATATCCTTAGCTTTCTATATTAATGTCCCTAAGATATCCAATATTTTTTCTTACGTCAGCTTTGATTGGACCTATAACATTGGTTTTGATTTTTCAGTTTGGTTTGACAGAATAAGCAACATCCTCAACTCCTCCAGCGACATATTCAAACCATTAACTAATGTTCAGGTTTTCGATAGTAGCCTTGGCCTGATATTGTTATTTACAAGTATGATTTGGTTTTTGTCATACCAGATTGGGCTTTTCTTAAATATTCGATATGCAAAGATTAGTTTTGTCAAAAGGGTTTTTTTACACCTTCAAACACTGCTGTTAACCCCACTAATAGGGCTGGTAGAATCCTTCCCTGCTTTTTATTCTGTAATTGAATATTATTTTTCTAAATATGTTAGAAAAAACAATCTCAAATATTTGGAGTTCTATGTTGTGAAAAAATGAATGAATGAAAGTTTCATCCCTTATTATCATCATCATCATCGCCTATATTTGTCAATTGTTGCCAATTCACATGATTTTGTGATTTTTTCCATATCTGTTTATACTTTAAGTGGTGGAGGAGGTGGGATTCGAACCCACGAACCCCTGAAGGACGGGATTTCCCTTTGTAAAATCTTGAGTCCTGCGCGTTTGACCAGGCTACGCGACTCCTCCTTAATGGAAATGTTATTTCACTTTCATTATTTTTATTCCTTTTGGTCGTTATATCCCCTTTTGTAGGTTGTTAAGCGAAAGAAATGATAAAATTTAATATTCATTAAAATAAAACATATTCAAAAATATGAGTATGAATATTAGTGAATTAACTAATGATATGAGACATGTGACAGTTGAAGGGACTGTAGAAAAAATAACTGAGCCAAGAACAGTAAATTTAAGGGCAGGTGGCTCTGCACAGGTTGCTGATGCTATAATTGCTGATAATACAGGTAACATAAAATTATCTCTGTGGGATGATCAAATAAAAATGATCAAAGAAGGTGATAAAATTTTAATAGAGAATGGCTACACTCAAGCATTTAGAGGGGAAAATAGCCTGAACATAGGGCGTTATGGGAAAATAACTGTTTTAGATGCATAACGAAATAACCTGTCTTAAAACATTTGTTTTTTTTATTATATGTCATTTAATGGTGACAGATTATTGTCGATAATTTTTAAATCAATGGCTTTATCCCTTATGAATGTATTTATAATTTTCATTGATAAATTTTCTTAATTGCATATCATAGTAGTTTGAATATGAACATTTATCATTCCATGTTAGTTCAAATATTAATTTAACATGATTTGGACTATCTTATCAAACTATTTATAAATAAACCATAAATAATTAAAGCATAGGGCCACATTATTTTTATATTGATTGCGTTTTACACTTTATTACTTTTTATCTCATCATATCTTGATTATATATGGAATTTTTATAACTTTGCGCAAAAACATACAATCCAATTCAATGGATATTGTAAATCATTCATTTGTGCTTGCATTCTATTACTCCATCTTTGAACATAAAACCATTCTGTGTATTTCTTACTCGATATGTTCAAGGAATGTTTTCATTGAGATTTTGTATTAAACTCCTTTATTTTGTAAGCAATAATGAGTTATGGTGAAAAACTATTTCATTTTCAGTATTTTGTTTGTTGCGTTATCTACTATGATTTTATTGATAAATTTGAATTACTCCAACTCCTTCGGCATTGCGGATTCTTCCTTCAATGTAAAAATTATACATCCATACAAAAATGACACTCTCAGCAACAAAGAGAATATTTTAGTAAAGGGGATTTCAACCTATAATTCAAGCCTAGACTGTTCTGTTTCACTTATCGTAAATAATAAAAAACCATATTCTTTAGTTACACCCAAGGGAAATAATGGAACTGGTGATTACACCAAATGGGAGTTTGTTATAGATAAAAACGTCCAAAAAGACAAATTAATTGATGGTATTAATAAAATAACTGCAAAGAATTATTGTTTAAAGCCAATGTATTCTGCGTTTTATAGCATATTTTTCAACCTATCCTCAACGATGGATATTTCAAACCAGGGTGATGTTAAAGGCGCACATATTGCTGCTGCAAACGCCTCCACCACCTCCACCACCTCCACCACCACTACACCATCTCCCTCTAGCCCTGCAAACGCCCCTACAAAAATACTATGTTGTAGTAATCTTTCCAATGGTGATGACAATGATGATACTGGTGGTTACGACAATAATCAGTCATCCATTGAAACTGAAAAAACAACCAATAGTCTTGCCAAAGAGATCCTATTACAAATTGATTATCTATACGCAAATGACGATGGTTCTGGTCTACTAGCTGACGATTATGGTAAACAACATGGAAATGACGACGGTGACGATGGTGAGGATTTACATGACATAAAAAATACTATTGAAAATGCCCTATCATAAATATCAGAAGTGATATAAATAAATGTAACAGGAGGATTTTCAATTTTCCCATTTATATTATTGATTAGGAAAGTTCTAATACAAATCAATAAAGTGGAGATACTAATATACACGACTATCATAGTGTTGGCTTTGGCAGCTAGAAACTTTCTATTTTCAAAGTTCTACTAAAAACTCTATTCCAGCATTATCCTTTTCTTGTTATTCAAAAGTGAATTCATATGCCTATGAATATATTGGCTCTGTTCACTTAACGATACACCTATAGCTAGAAGATGCTCTATTTCATTTGTGATTAACAGAAACAGAACACCTTCAGAGTACATTGGCTATGGTCTGTATTTGTACTTTTCAGGATTGTCTTTGAGGAGAGCGTCAGAAAGACTATCCTATCTTTTCAAGCGAAACCATGTTTCAATTTGGAATTGGATACAAAAGTACAACCCTCAAAAGATAAAGTCAATGAAAAGAACGATTTCAGAGTACATTATAGATGAAA
>JACDHC010000012.1:0-9371 GCA_013821245.1 Candidatus Nitrosopumilus sp. | reverse complement strand
ATCTGGCTTTGGGTGGCTATCGAGCCAAAAAACAAGCAAATTCTCGCACTGTCTATATCCAAAGAGAGAAACATGTTTGTTGCTGAGAGGTTCATAGCAGGCTTGGTTAGGATTCATGGAAATCATACAGTATCAACGGATGGTGGAACGTGGTACCCGCAGGCTTGCAGATTTCTGAAACTAAAACATCATCTTCATTCTCCTTTTGAGAAAAGTATTGTTGAGATAACACTACAGTATTTCAAGGATAGAACCGAAAGTTTTGACGACTACTTTCCTTGTAGAAAAAAGAATTGTAAACTAAAGCATGTAAGGAATTGGCTACAACTATTTGTAGATCATCATAATAGGGAGTTAGAAGACGTTAAGTGAACAGAGCCGGTAATTGGATAACCTCAATATAAAAGGCAAGAAAAACCCTAGTTTTTAAGGTTTTTGTATTCTGTCACATCAATATCTTTATAAAAGCGGTAGGCTATTATCATAATTCCCAACCCAACTGCCACCTCGGCAGCAGAAATGGCAATTGAAAATAACACAAATACTTGACCCTGAGGATTTGGCAACATCCTTGAAAAGGCAACAATGACGAGGTTTACAGCATTAGCTATCAATTCGATGGAAAAAATTAACCGCAGAGCGTTTCTTTTAACAACTATGCCATATATTCCAATAGATATCAAAACAGCAGCTACAATTAAAAAATCACTAGGCTGGTTCATTTTTTTCCTCTATATCCTCCCTTCTAGCTAGTGCCAGTGCACCTATTATGGAGCCGGCTAAAGTAAATGCCAAAACAATTAGTACAGGTGAATAGTAAGTTAACAATTCCCTTCCTATCTCTTTTATTTCAACAACAGGAACTGTATCGGAAAAACCAAGCTGTGAAATAACCGAATTCCCTATTAGTGAACCAATCAATGCAAGAAAAGCCAAACCTAAAGCAATACCAGCTACTTTCCTTTTTACTGTTTCTCTTTTTGTAACAGTATTAGGGGACCTTACAAGCATAACGGTAAATATAACCAGAACCGCAACAGCTCCTACATATACAGCTATTTGGAACATTGCAACAAACGGGGCATCCAAAATGATAAAAAAACCAGCGATGCCCAATAAAGATACAGCTAAAGCAATACCCCCATATAGCAGCTCACGGCTCTCTAACGAAATAATAGCGGATCCAACGGTCAATATGGACAGACCTACAAATAGAGCGTCAGCCATGGGTAGCACCCCTGGAACCTATCTTTAATTCCACATCCCCATTATCGATAGGCTTAATGGCTAGTTGGGAAGGTGTATAGATTAGATGTTGCTTTGTGTATGAAGATAATTCATAGTCATTTGTCATATAGAGAGCATAAAACGGACAGGCATCAACACAAAGGCCACAAAAAACACATTTTCCATAGTCTATTTGAGGCATAATAGATTTTTTGTTTTGTTTCCATTGCTCATCTACTTTTACCATGGCAATAGCTTCTGCAATCCCTTCACAAGCAATGGAGCACAGTTGGCAACCCGTGCACTTATCATGGAAAAGAATATGCCTGCCCCTTAACCCAGCTATTCCAACGCCTTTTTTAGGGTCAAACTGATAACCATCCCCAACAAACTTTAGTTTTTGTTCAGGATACCTTAATGTGAACCTCTTTATGAAAAGATGTTTAGTCCCAGACTCCAACGCCTTAATGAAACCACTAGCTGTGTTCATCTTGCAGATATCAAACCTTCCGGTCCCAAAATTCCACCATAGATTAATGTTAGTACGATAAAGAGATTTATGAATGTTAAAACAATCAGTTTGTACCAACCGGTATGTAGCAATATGTCAATTCTTATTCTGGGATTGATGCCCCTGGTGATTAACATTAGCAGAATAATACCAAATGTTTTTACTGTAAACCAGAAAATACTGTTGATAGTCACAGGGTTGTAAAGACCTTCCAAAGCAACCATCCTTAACAACGGGTCCTCCGAGGCGGAAGCTCCTGGAATCAATTCCTGGGGAAATATTTGGGGTCCATACCAACCACCCAAGAATAAAATTACAAACAATCCAGCTAACGCATATAACTTGAGGTAATTGCCCAGCTGAATCAATCCAAAGATCATTCCAGATGTCTCAGTTAACCATCCCGCTACAATTTCACTTTCTGCCTCAGGAAGATCAAACGGTACACGTTCTAGTTCAGCAAGAGAAGAGATAAAGAAGACAAATGCATTTATCGGCATAACAAAGATGTTCCAAAAGAGATTTTGTGACAGCGCTATGTTAGACAAGTTCAATGATCCGGAAAAGATAACCACAGGTAATGCAGACAATAAGAATGGAATCTCAAAGGCCACCATCTGATGCAAAGCTCGCAGACCCCCTATGAACGGATATTTACTATTGCTAGCCCAAGAAAACAGCAATATTATCAGCGGAAAGAACCCCAGTATAGCAAACACTGCTATCAACCCAACATCTACATCGGCGGCGACCCAACCAGATGCTACAGGAATTAATGCAACAACGGCTGCGGAGGTAGATACAAACATTATAGGAGCTAACCAAAATATCATCTTATCAGCACCGGATGGGACAATTATTTCCTTGGAAACAAGTTTCAGCCCATCTGCAAGCAATTGAAATATTCCCTCTATTTTTCCTGCATATAACGGTCCTATACGCAATTGCATTTTTGCCAACAGTTTACGTTCAATAAATATAGTAGATGCAGCAACCAAAGCTCCAAAAGCAAAACCTGGGAAAACAGCTGCCCTAAACAAATCGGTATGGATTAGAAACTGAACTATTGGGAGGGTTCGTGAAGGATCCACCATCATTGAAAAAAACAGGTAAGGGGTCAACACCTGCCCATCGACAACAGGCAAAGGTACAAAAAATAACATGAAAAATATTATTGGAAGAATCAATAAGGTAACAAATGCTAAAATAAACAATACTAGCTGTATTATGCTACCTACAAAATTGCCAAATCTAAAGTCTGGATTTAACGCACCCATTATCTATCCGCCTCTATAGGCCAATAATTCAAAGACCAATATATAGGTGGCATATCCCCCAACATCGAACCTACCAATAGAAATGGCAAAGCTAAAATATTCCTAAACGAACCTGTAGATATTTTAACCCTATACGGTCTGGATGTACCATCACTTACTATATGATAGCTTAATGCACCTCGTCCCGATTCGACCCTTTTAAAAGATTCACCAGGTGGTCCTTTGATGTTACTTAGCAATTTTTCTCTAACATCACCAGATTCTGGCATCTTATCTAAAAGTTCTCTGATAATGTGGCAAGATTCTCTAACATCCAAAAACGGAATGTATGCTCTTGCAAAAGAGTCACATGTCTTCATATACTGAACGTTAAAGTCTATCTCATTGTAAATATCATATGGCTCTACCTTCCTAATATCATACGGCACTCCTGATGCCCGCAGAACAGAGCCTGTCACTCCTAACTTTATTGCATCCTCCTTTGATAAAATACCCACACCTTCAGTCCTTTGCCTGAATAGTGGATTATTGTAAAAAATGTGTTCATACTCTTTTAGTCTTTTTTCAAGGTAGTTTATCTGTGATAAGCATTTTTCCTTAAAATTATTTGGCATGTCGTTTCTAACGCCACCAGGAATGTTAAAAGCATGTGTAATACGGTGACCTGTAAGTCGCTCTAGCAAATCAAGTACCAGCTCTCTATCTGCGGCAGGCCACATGAACATGGTGGAATGTCCCAGAAAAATCCCATAAATAGCTAGCCAATACAAAGTATAGTTAATCCTGTCCAACTCCGAGGTAATTGCCCGAAGAAATTGCCCTCTCCGTGGAACAGTGATGCCGATTAAGTCCTCAACGGCCAAGCTGTAAGAGTATGTGATATTTGCCGAATCATGAATTACTGGCCTTTCCAAGTGAGGAATATTGGTAAAATAATTTCTGTATTCACACATTTTTTCCTCCCCCCGGTGTACATATCCGGGGTCAATATTTACATAAACAATGTAATCCCCGTCCAATTTTATTATGAATCTAAAATGACCCGTGCCGGGATGTTGCGGTCCGACGCTAAGGGTCATTAGCTTATCTTCGTCTGACTCTTTAACTATCTGCATTGATAGCTTTTTAGCCTCATCTATTTTTTCATCCAAACTAGACATTATTATACGCCTCTTATCTCCCTTTCAATCTAAAATCTTTTCGAAGTGGGGGTATATCTGCCCAGTCCTCAGGTAACAGGAATCTCTCATTTCTAGGATGACCAATAAAATACACACCCAACATTTCATAAGTTTCACGTTCAAAATATTCCACACTAGGCAATATATTTATCAAACTATTTGTTTTTGGGTCATCCCTATTTGTTTTTGTTGATAAAACCAAAACATATGGAAAAAGATCCGGGTTGACATAGGAACCTAAATGGTAATTGATCTCAATTTGATCCTCTTTTGGATAATCCGTACCGGATGCAGACTCAACATGGTCAAAACCATGGTTGTCCCTTAGAAAAATAGCAGTTTCCACTATAATTTCCGGATCTACCATAATTTTTGATCGATTACGTTTATCATAGATTACCTTAATCCTGTCGCCAAATTTTTCGACCACTGAATTCAAAATATCCTTAGATAATAAAATAGTCTTTTTTTTTAATTCGATTTCAGATTTGTTATCAATCACTTTATCTTTGACCTTTTAATTTTTTCTTGAAGAAGAAACGTTCCCTGAATAAGTGTTTCAGGTCTTGGAGGGCATCCAGGTACATAAACATCGACGGGGATAATACCATCGCATCCGGGTAACACATTATAAGAATCCAAATAAAGCCCGCCTGTGATAGCGCATGCACCCATTGCAATCACATATTTAGGCTCAGGCATTTGATCATATACCATACGCAGACGGGGAGCCATTTTTCTAGTTACCGTCCCCTGAACAACAATTAGATCACACTGTCTTAATGAACCAAATGCCTCCAGAATGCCAAATCTTTCAACATCATATCTAGGGTCCGACGATCCACCAAACTCCACACTGCAGCAGGCCGTCTCTAAATGAACAGGCCATAACGACCATACACGACCCCAGTTAATGGCATATCCTAGTGGCTCATCTAAGGCCTTGACAAGAACATCACTAAGCTTTGATACTAAAACATTAAAATTAGAAGGATTAACTGGATTAACTAGTTGTTTTAACATACTACTACACCTTATTACTATTTAGCATGATAAGTTATTAAAATCTATTGGAAAAAAAACTACCAAATTCCTTTCCTTCCTGCTAAAAATAATGCATACCCCATAGCAGCAAACATTATCCCTAGAAATCCCATCATAGGTAATGTGGCTTCTTTAGGAATAGATGTAAAAGCTACAGCCCAGGCATATAAGAATATTAGCATTACATCAAAAACCACGAACATAAGAATATATGAATAATATTGCATCATAAAATGAGCTCTTCCCTCACCTGTGGGAATATTCCCACATTCCATTGGAAGAAACTTTATTGGGTTGTACCTTCTGCGTTGTGACAAAAGCCTAGATAATATAATTGAAGAGATTCCTGCCATTATCCCAAATCCAAAGAGATACAAGATCGGAAGAAATTGTGAAGCCGTTTCTCCTGCCAAATTAAACTGTGCTGGCTTGTGAAGATATAAAAATCTATCTGCAATGAAGAAATTATCTATGTTTGTTTATAACTAAATCAAATAGCTGTCTTGCTACCAGTTTTGGATGATTCAATGCAAGTTTCATCATTTTATAGTATGAAAAATCGGATTTGATAAAATCCAAGAATTCATCTATTGACAAATCCTTGATTATATCAATCTCTTTATCCCAATCTTCATCTGAGAGGGAAAGCCATCTTGACTGTACTTTTAATGCAGACTGTATTTTTTTTTCTAGTGTTTTTCTGCAGACGCATTCATATTCTTTTAGGGAGGCACGGGTCGATTCAAATTGCAGAGAATCTGTACCTATTTTTCCAGCTAATTGTCCAAATTCAATTGCGTAACGTATTCCCTCTAAAACCAAAGGATTCGCCTGACCTGCGGTATCACCTATCATCATCAAACCATCATAAACACAGCTTTTTCTTAACCCCTCGTTAGGTATCATTCCATAATGAACCTCAATTGGTTGAATTTTTCCGAGTTTACTTAAAGGATATAGGTTACGGTCCATAATTTTATTCAATTTAGTCAATGGATCAACAGCAGATTCAGGCCGGCCTATGCCAACGCCTATTCTTACACGATTGTTGGCAAGTGGAAATACCCATGCATATCCTGCCTCTGAATATTTTTGACCCACCATTAATTGCAATGTTTCCGGGTCTATTTTGTCACAATAACATTCGTATTCAGCACCAACCCCATACCTTTGCCAAAGAGAGACATAACCTAGTTTTCTGGAAATAAAGCTGTTGAAGCCGCTTGCATCAATTACCAAAGACGCATCCACATCAACAACCCCTTTTGGTGTAGAAACCTTAATGCCACTGATTCTCCCTTCATCTTTTCTTTTTACTTCAAAAACATTGCTTCGTACAAACAAGATAGTTCCCTCCCCGGCAGCCTTAACAGCCAAAAACTGAAAGGTTTTTTTTATATCAAGTACACAGGCAGTATACTCTTTGCCAGTTATGTTAACTTCATTGTTTGGGGATATGAACGAGAAATTCTTAATTGGATTGTAATGCTCTTTTGAAATTCCAAGTTTTTCGATCTCTTTTATCCAACTGACACCACTAGTCCTAACATTATGTCCAAACGAAGGATCCTTTTCAAAAAGAACAACTTTTGCGCCCTTTTTTGATGCAGAATAAGCAGCCGAAAGACCTGCGGGGCCTCCACCCACAATAGCAATGTCAACCTTCAATAAGTCATTAAATCTAAAGTAAATGGATTATTATACATTATTTTTACAATTTTGTATTCAAAAGCTAAATCACTTTTTAACAATAATGAAATTCAAAGTATAAATAACATTGTGTTTATTTTTTTATGTTTTATTTTGATCTTCTTTAAATTTAACAAAGAAAAAGACGATGACGGTTCACAAGTGTCAACTATCAACAAAAACCTACCAGGCATCATTAAAACTATAGAAGAGTTTAGCGATGAGCAGAGAGACATTGTCAGGAACTTTAAGCATGAAATGGAAAAATTTACAGAAGAAAGATCGCTTGAAACCTGCTTGCAAGCTCTGACCTTATCCATGCAACTGGCTAACATACGGGAAAAACTATTAGAGGCATACAAACATTATAGTGCCCTGTTAGAAAATGAGTTAAAAAATCAGCAAAAAAAGGAAAAGAAAGAACACCATCAAAATCAATAGTATGGCAAATATTTGGATTTTGTGTTGTTAAATTAGATTCTAAATTCCAGTTCTCATTTGATTTTTTTTAAAAAATAATCAATTAAATAGGATCTTATTTTTTATGGATCCCAATTTTTCGATGGAAATTTCTACAACATCATTATGTTTTAGATATTTGGGTTCTTTCATAGACATTGCGACACCCGCAGGGGTGCCGGTAGATATTATGTCACCAGGCTCAATGGTCATCAAATTGCTTAAAGAGGAAATTATTTTTCGTATCGGTATGACCATGTTATTGCTTGATGAGTTCTGTCTAATTTCCCCATTCACAGTAGTCATTATTTTTAAAGATTGAGGGTCGGTTATTTCGTCTTTGGTTGTAATCCAAGGGCCACAGGGAGCAAAAGTATCTATACTTTTGCCTCTAGTGAATTGCTTGTCTCTGAATTGAATATCCCTCGCAGAGACATCGTGAAAAATCATATAGCCAAATACAGCATCCAGTGATTCATCCTCGGGAATTTTTTTAATTTTTTTGCCCATAATAACGGCTATTTCAGCTTCATAATCAAGTCTTTTTACATATGATGGAGATACAACTGCGCCATGTGGAGAATTCAACGCCGTTCTGGGTTTAATAAAAATAACAGGCTCCTCCGATGGGGTCAAACCCGCATCCCTTGCATGATCATAATAGTTAAACGCAAGGCAAATTATTTTAGGCGGGTTAGGAAGCGGTGATAAAAGCTCTACATCGTCAACTGAAACATCATATTCCAATTCATTTTTTCTATCGTTAACTTCTTCTATCCAACCACCAAATAAGAAATCTTTTATTCGTGGTGGTATAGGAATGCCGGTTTTTTCTTGTATTTGTTCTTTAATAATAATTTTTTTTCCATCTTCTGAAACTATGCCGTATGTTTCAATCGAGCTATTTAACTTCATTCTCGCAATTTTCATCGTTTATCACCTATGGGTAAAAACTGCAGACGAAACATCATCAATTTTACAAAAACCATACCTAACAAATTGAATTATAGTCCCAATTTGAAGTTTGGATACGAGAGATTCAGACAGGCCTTTGTCAATTTCTAAGTTATTCTCGTTATAAGTATCTCCTTTGTATAATGGCATGGGCTTCAATACTTTGTAATCCATAGAATCCTTTTTTGATACCCATTGGATTTTTTGGACACTGTGAGATACTTTATTGCCAATATTTTTAGCAGCAATAACCCTTATAGTAGCCCCTTTTTCATCAGGAACATCATCAATATTCATAATTTCTATATTGCACAGTTCCATTAACCTTACTGATTCTCCAACTTTTAGTTTTAATGCATCATCGTTAGATATATAAATTATTTTTTCAACTTGCACAGTCCTTTTACCCATCTCCAAAGTGGGATGATTTTTAATTTCTACAAAATCCAAATCCAATTTATCAATATGCAACTCAACAGGATCCCTCACAAAGAATAACCTCATAGACTGGGGATCTAGTATTTTTCTATTGAAAGATTCCAGGACCTCCATAGAGGGTTTTGTTTCAGATAAAGTAATACTAAGGGAAAGGACAAATTTTCTAATTGCTTCAGGTTGAATGCCTCGCCTTTTTAACCCCATCAGCGTAGGCAGTCTTGGATCATCCCATCTTTGTATTATTCCCTTTTCTATTAACGGGGTGATTTTTCTTTTAGAAACAGGTATACCTTCAAATTCCAATCTGGAAAACTCTATCAATTTCGGCTTATGCAAATCCAAGTCAGACAGTATAGCGAAATAAAGTTCATTGCGTAGCTCATATTCTTTTGTTCTAAAAGCATGTGTAACACCGTCTAAGCTATCCTCAATTGGAGCAGCAAAATCATATGTTGGCCATAAGGCATATTTATTTCCCAATTTTGGATGAGAACCCTCTATAATTCTAAAAAGTGTTGGGTCCCTCATAGCAGTATTGAGGCTATCCATTTCACCACTATAGCGCACAATGCATTCATTTTGTCGATATTC
>JACDHC010000131.1 GCA_013821245.1 Candidatus Nitrosopumilus sp. | reverse complement strand
ATTATGACACATGGTAAGCAGACTTCCCTAAAACAAAACTAAAACTTTAACACTATCTGTAAAAGAAAGAACCACAGATTTGAGAATGATTTGTATGAGATAAAGCATGAAGGAAACATTCCGTCATAGGAATTATATAATATTTGAGCTGCTTAGAATGAAAGTCGCAAAAGAAAAGATTGGTAAGTTATGATGCCATTGAATTGGCAATAACCGTTTAAATATTAGGCATACCTAAGAATTAGGGGAGCCTAAATAATGACTCAAACTCAACAACATGTTTTTAAAAAAGAAAAACAAGACTCTATGCCTATTCTAAAGGAATTATTTGATGGATTTTCATATAAAATACTTTTATCTACATTAGATGAACCAAAATCTGTTTTTCAAATCTGTAGTGAGAACGCGGTCCCAATCAGTTCCACGTATAAAAAAATACGAAAGTTAAAGGAGATTGGCCTCTTGTTTATAGACAGAATTGTGATTAGCGAAAGGGGCAAGAAAATAGTTTTCTATAAAAGCAAAGTTCGATCCATTGAATTGACATTGGATAAGCAGCAGGTTATCTTGCAAATAAAAAAATGAAAAAAAAACTTTTTCATATGAAAATTCGAAAAACCTATAAAATAAAAAGCCAATCCTCGCCCAAATTTGTTTATGTTGGTGCTTCAAAATTACCAATCAATAAAGTTAAAAAATAATATACCATCTATTATAATAACTGTTAATGACTATTTACTCAGGAAATTCCGACATACCGGAGCAGTTGTATGTAGGCACTGCAGAGGCAGAGCATGTAGAAATGTACTTGAAAGCTATGTGGTCGATATTAGAAAATGGTCAGGAGTTAAAGGTTAGTTCAATAGCCAAAATATTGAATGTGACTCAGCCGTCCGTAGTTCAAATGCTTCATAAATTAAACGATTCCCATTTAATTGATTACAAAAAAGGTTCAATAGTTGTTCTTACTGGCGAGGGGGAAAAAATAGGTAAGCAAATGATTCGTAATACTCGATTGTTGGAAGTTTTGATGAAAGATGCTTTAAAAATAGACATAGATGAAGAAATGGTGTGTGGAATTGAACATCATATGAAGGAAATATTTACGGAGGCATTATGTACACTATTAAAACACCCCACAATATGCCCACATGGATACCGTATTCCCGCGGGAAGTTGCTGTATTGAAAAATAATGGTTTTTATGGGCGTTTGTCATTTAAATATACCTAAGGCCAAATCATTGGTTTAAATATAAATTAAATTAAATTAAATAAAGATCCCCTATCATGCTATTTCGACCAATTGCAGTTTTTGATTCTGGCTTAGGTTCATTGTCTGTTGTAAGAGAAATAAGAAAAATTGCCCCCGCAGAAAATATATTGTATTTTGCCGATAAATTGAATTTTCCTTACGGTAAAAAATCTAAAGTCGAGTTAAAGTCCATAATGAGAAATTCTATTAAATTTTTAGAAAAATACAGGCCTAAACTCATAGTTATCGCCTCTAATACTCCCTCTATTCAAATTTTTGACGAAATAAAAACTGAGTTTTCAGTTGACATTATCCCTACAAAACCTCCGCTTAAAAAAGCAGCTGCTATGAGCAAAAAAAATCATATCGCTATAATGGGTTCCACTGGATTGCTAAATAGCAAGGAATTCAATTATTTGTTAAAGAGGGAAATTCCACAGCATATTTTTATCACCAAGATAGATTCATCTGATTTAATTGATATGGTCGAAAATGGTTCGTTTCTATCGGATCGAAATCAATCTTTTAAAACCATTCAAAAGACAATAAAAGCAAACTTTGAAGGTTCTATTGATGTACTTGTTTTGGGCAGTACTCATTTATCTCTTATTAAAAACTACATTGGAGATCTTTTGCCTTCGATAAAGTTTATAGATTCTTCCTCTCAAGTTGCAAAGGATGCAAAGAATTATTTGCAATTCAACAAAGATCTAAATAAAAACGGCACTGGGAAACTTGAGATACTTGTTTCATCAAATAAAAAAGATTTTCAGGATATACTTCGATATATGGGCACGAGGGAAGTAATATATGACGTATCTCTGCAATTCTAGTGTTTTTCTGGCAGCATTTAAATTACTTTGGACTGAATAAATGAATGATTTTTCTGGTTATTGATGCATAAAGTATGAAAAAAATTCGAATTGGGATAGATGTAGGAGGTACCTTTACAAAGGCTGTAGCGATTGATGTATTGGATAAAAAGATTTTGGGAAAAATGTCGGTTCACACAACCCACTCTTCTGTGGATGGTGTATCTGAAGGAATTGTTAATGCGTTATCATCGCTGATCACAAGAAACAACATAAATCCAATGGAAATAGAGTTAATTTCTCATAGCACAACTCAAGCAGTTAATGCTCTTTTGGAAGGAGATGTTGCAAAGGTTGGCATTATTGGAATGGGCGTGGGATTAGAGAAGTCTAATATCATAAAAAGAACTCACATAAAAAACATTCCACTAACCTCTAATAAATTTTTAAAAACTTGTTATGTTTTTTTGGATACCTCAAAGTACCTAAAGGAAATTGACATTAAAAATTCAATTGAAAATTTGGTTTCTGAAGGAGCTCAGTCTATTGTTGCCAGTGAAGCCTTTGGCGTTGATGATCCAAGTAACGAAATATTTGTAATGGATAATTCAAAATTGCCATGCACCTCTGGACATGAATTAGCAGGTATATACGGATTGGAAATCAGAACCTTGACTGCAATCATTAATGCAAGCATATTGCCAAAAGCTATCAATACCGCCAACTTTGTTAAATCTGCAGTAAAAAAACTTGACATATCTGTCCCACTGATGGTAATGAAAGGGGATGGAGGCGTTACTACATTGGAATCCTTTTTGCATAAGCCCATAATCACTGTTTTATCGGGGCCAGCTGCAAGTGTTGTTGGTGCGCTTCTTTTTTTACAGGTTTTGGAGGGTATTTTTATTGAAGTGGGGGGAACTTCAACAAACATTAGTATTATAAAGGATGGGAAGCCTGAAATGCGTTACGTTACTATTATGAATCACCCTACATGTATTAGGTCTTTTGATGTGCGTGTATGTGGGGTAGCGGGTGGTTCGCTCATAAGAGTTTCCAAGCATAAGGGAATTGTTGATGTGGGCCCAAGGTCCTCCCACATAGCTGGATTGGAATATTCTTGTTTTGCCGATCCAGTAGAATTACGGGAGGGGAAGATTGTGCTCTTTAGCCCATTAAACGATGATCCTTCTGATTATGTTTGCATCAAAACTCCAAGTGGAAAGTTATATGGTATTACTAATACTTGTGCAGCTAATGCATTAAGCATAATTCCTAGTGATGATAACGCATTCGGAAATCTTGAATCTGCAAAAATTGCCATTACAAAACTATCTGAATTTCTTGAAATGCCCTACAAACTAATAGCCGAACAAATCCTTGACATTTCCATAGCTAAAATTGTGAGTTATATAATGCCTGCAATAAAAGAATACAAATTAGCAAAAGATCGGGTAATCATCATTGGCGGCGGCGGCGGCGCATCGGTTTTGGTTCCAAAGGTGGCTAAAAAACTTGATTTTCAATACAAAAAGGCGGAGTATGCTGATGTTATATCATCTATAGGCGTGGCAACAGGAATGATCTATGAAGAGAGAGAGCGTACAATTGCCAACCCGTCTCCTGAGAATGTGTCTGAGTTGATAAATGAGGTAAAAGACGAAGCTATTTCTAAAAATGCATCGCCTGATTCATTGTCCATTCAATCTGAATATATCAGCGAACGAGCCATACTTAGAGTTACAGTTATAGGGAATGTCACACTGGATTTGTCTGCTGCTCGCTCTAGGGAATTGAATTATGATGAATTGGTAAGGACAGCCACTGAGTTGTTTAGACAAAACGGAAATGTTGTTTTGGAAAGTACTATCGGAAATTATTATGTTTTTTCTAATTCATATTTGCTAAAAAAATTTTTGTTTAAAACAAAAAAACAATCAATCTTAGTACTTGATAAATTTGGCAGGGTAAGACTGTCTTTGGATTCTGGTAAATTAGTAAATGGTTATTCAAAGGAATTATCTGAAAACTTATTACAAATTTTATCCAGTGTATCACCATCATCGTCTTCTGATCTTTCCCCTCAAATCCATCTGATTGATGGATTCCAAATACTGGATTTCTCTAGCCTTACTGCAAAGGAACAGGTTATTAAAGCTATTCGGGAACAACTAGAGAAAATAAATTCTAATGTCGTATTGGTTGTAAAGAACTAATTTTAAGGCAATTTGATTATAACTCAACTATTATCAAATTATACTCATTTAACATTTTTAAGATTCTAAAATTCATTTCAAAATGTCTTGAAAGATATAGTAGTTTTGGCTGGTCCCGCCTCAATAGATTTGGGAAACCATATTTCTACCCGTTTAAAGTCTGTGTCCATTCCTATAGATCTTAGAATTTTTTCGGATGGCGAGAGTAAGATAAGGATTGATGCAAACCTTTCAAATAAAAAATGCATAGTAGTTCAATCTACCTATCCCCCTGTGGACTCACATCTATTGCAAACACTAATGATTATTTCCTGTTGTTACGACCTGGGAGCCTCAGAAGTTATAACTGTAATGCCTTATATGGGATATGCCCGCCAAGACAGGAGGTTTTTAGAAGGCGAATTTCCAACAATTTCGTTAATTGCTAGAATGTTAGAATGTATTGATGTTCGTAATTTAATTACGGTGGATATTCATAGTATTCAAGCACTTTCTTATTTTAAATTAAACATCTTAAATGTTTCTTCTATAAATTCACTCGCAAATTATGCTAAAACCCAATTTAATTTGGCCAACCCTGTTGTTATCTCCCCTGATATGGGGGGTATTTCGCGGGCAAAAGAATTTTCAAAAATAATAAAATCTAATTTCTTTGGACTAAAGAAAATAAGAGATCGAGTTTCTGGGAATGTTGTTATGGATGAAAATTTAGAATTTGATGTTAAAGACCGCGATATAGTTATTATTGATGACATGATTTCCAGTGGAGGGACTATCTTAAAATCATTGGATATTTTGAAAAAAAACCGATGTGGTAAAATCTACGTTATGTGTGTACATGCATTATCTGACGAAAATTCTATAAATACATTGAAAAACGCAGGATTAACCGATATAGTTTCTACTAACAGTGTTCCAAGGTCATGCTCAAAAGTTGATCTTAGCACAGATATAACAAATGCTTTGACTTCTGTCATCTGGTGATTATTTAAAAGATGATGGTTTTAATTGAAATATCCAATACAATATAGTGCCATGGCCAATCTGGATGTAACTTTTCTTGGAACATCGGCAGCAATGCCTTTAGAAAATAGGTTTCTTTCTTCCACCGTTATTAGCAGGGATGGGACACTATTTATTTTTGATGCAGGGGAAGGTATGCAGTATAATTTCATTCGTGGGCGATTTGGTTTTAATAAAAAAATTATGCTTTTCATAACACATATGCATTCAGATCACATTTTGGGTCTTTTAGGTTTTTTTCAGACCCTTTCATTACAGGGACGAAATCTACCCATAGATGTTTACGGCCCTAAATTACTTTATGATTTTTTAATCGAAAATTTTAAAATTCTTGGCATCAATCTATCTTTTGAGGTAAATATCCATACAATTGATGATAGGGAAGGAATTCTCGTGACCAACAAAGACTACAAAATCGTGTTTTGTAAATCAAATCATGGCGTTGATGTTTGCTCTTTTGCTTATTGTTTGATAGAAAATAACCGTCCGGGTGAATTTAATATAGAAAAGGCTAAAGAATTAGGAATTCCCCAAGGTAACCTGTATCAGATGTTACAAAACGGCAAAAACATTATGTTTAACAATAAATTAATATATTCTAATACTGTTGTGGGTC
>JACDHC010000323.1 GCA_013821245.1 Candidatus Nitrosopumilus sp. | reverse complement strand
AAATGTGAAGACAGTATTTGAGAGGTTCTCCTTAAAGATAAACCTGAAAAATAAAAGTACAAGCCATAACCAATATACATTGAAGGTGTCCTGTTTCTACTACTCACAATGGAAATAGGCATCTTCAATCTATAGCTTTATCGTTAAGTGAACAGAGCCCTCTAAAGGGATATCATTTGAAAACATTACCTTTTTGTAAAAAAACGAAGCGTTACCATAAACGTAAATATTGATATTATGAATATTATTATAACGACTACAAATGATGAAATTTGATAAATTAAATCCAAATCCGCGCAGTTATCTATAAATAGGTTTTTTTTTATATTTGTATCCTTTTTACCGATTTTATGGTGGGTGGCAGCATTATTGTTATCTTGTTTATTAATTTTATACTACTAGCCATTAGATTCACCCTTTAACAACGCCTAAAATGGATTCTATTTTTTCCCTGTCTTGATGTGTTATTATTATTATTATGTTCTCATGAGAGGGACCTGTTTAGCAATATTGAGGTAGAACTTTTAAAATACAAAACAAAACGACAAATATTTTTTTTATGAAGCCTAGGCCTAAAACAAAGGTTCTGGTTTACCCTTAAAGCACTACCATCCGACCTCCGTATCTATTTGAAAAAATTGTTGTTATTGGAATTTATTTATGCCAATTAATCCCGTGGTTTATGATATCTACATATTTTTGCGTGTCTTTTTTTATGGCAACTCTGACAAAGTGTAATTAAGTTGGAGCGTTTAAATTTCAGCTCTGGATGTTTATTCAATTCCATGATGTGGTGTATTGTCAATACCTTCTTTGCTAGATTACAATCATGGCACTTGTAATTGTCTCTATGTAAAACAGCTTTCTTTGTGTTATTCATTTCTATTTTGAATATTTTTGGTTTTTGGTTTTAGTATAAATAATTTACTTTATGCTATTGGTGAAAAGCAATGGCTGTGCCTGTAGTTTTAACGTTGGAAAGTCAACAACAGGCAATTGGATAAAGGTATTGGATGTCGATAGATACAACAAGAGCCACCCAAGAGCCATCCATACATAATGGGCCTATAGGGTGGCTTGTCGTCATACAGATGTCCCGAAAATCCGTGCTATCATCTACTTTAGACGCGATTAATGGTCGCAATAAACAAGAACCCTACAAAAACAAATGGCGCTATTCACTTTTGATATTGTCGTTGCCATACAAAAAATATATCGTTTATTTGGTTTTATGTTTTCTGACGTGGTTGATTTGTGTTTCTTCTGGTGATGAGGACATTTCCAATCTTGTATTTGTTTTTTGCCCGCACCTTGAAAACGCCTTTTTGAATTGCCATTACAATAGAGACTTTAAAGGAAATGGGGGGGGATATGTAATAGTATATATAATGAAAGATAATGAGATTACCGAAAAAAAAAGGGTCTCTAGCAAAGACATGACCGTTGCCAGTTTTATAGTCAAATGCCTAGAAAACGAAGATGTGAAGTATGTCTTTGGTATTCCGGGTGAGGAAAACATTCGTCTTGTAGATGCATTGAATGATTCATCATCGATTCGGTTTATCCTAGTTCACCACGAACAATCTGCCTCTTTTATGGCGGATATGTATGGTCGGGTTACGGGCAAAGCAGGTGTATGTATTGGAACATTGGGACCTGGAGCCATTAACCTGCTATTGGGTACAGCAGATGCATTCACAGATAGCGTCCCTTTGGTTGCCATAAGTGCACAAGTTGGTCTTAATCGAGCATACAAGGAAACGCATCAGTTTGTTGATCTCCTTAGCATGTTCAAACCAGTTACAAAGTGGGCGGCAGAAATAAAAATTCCAAACTCTGTGTCCGCAATGGTAAGAAAGGCATTCAAGATTGCCCAGTCTGAGCGACCAGGTTCCTGCTATATAGCCATTCCTCAAGACCTTGAAGAAATGACATTACCGTCTGATCTTCATCCCTTGTTTCCATCGCAAGTTTATGATAGCGCCCCTTCTCCATCACAAATAGATCGTGCAGCCAAGGTATTGGATG
>JACDHC010000130.1 GCA_013821245.1 Candidatus Nitrosopumilus sp. | reverse complement strand
ACATTAACAGCATTATGTGCTTTTTCTTAAACCGCATGCAATTCCAAATGGATAATCTTGGGGCCATGCAAAATTGTTATCTAATGCTCCTACAATATATACTGCTGCTACCAAATAACTTTGATAGAGCTAATGTAACTAATAATGCTGGTAACAAAAAAAGGGGATTAGTTGTAATTGATACTGTCTTTAATATTGTACATATCAGTTTACTGATGGAATGATACTTACATTATGTGCCCAGCAATAAAAAGCAGAGAAATGGGTTTGACGACTATGATGAATGAAGATAGCGGCCAAACCCTAAATAAAACATTATACTCTTTTATTGGTTTGTGTGTAATGAATTTATCTTCAATTGCAACGCTTTTTCACTTGACTATCATTACAGGACAATGGGCATAGGTCACAATTCCTGATGCTGAGCTTCCCAAAATGAGTTTTTTAAATGCTGATCGGCCCCTTCCGCCAGTAACTATTAAATCGACATTTTCCTTTTCGGAATAACTGATTATTGCCTCAACTATAGATATAGGCGCAATGATTGCCTCTGTTTTAACCTGTATATTTTTATCCGCGCATTTCTTTATTATTTCACCAAACCATTTTTCAGCCTCTTCTTTTGCCTGTTCCTTTAGTTCATTTATGGAGCTTGGAGTTATCAAACCAGTTGCTGTCTCGCTGTGAAAAGCAAACCCTGTTTTGGAATACAAAACATGCAAGGCAATAAGTTCAGAGTCATATTTTTGAGCGATATTTATTGCGTAATCAGCGGCTTTCATCGATTGAGTAGACCCGTCAATGGTAACTAGTATCCTTTTGAACCTAATCAATTTTATATATGTAAAAGAGAATCAAAGATAAACTTTTTTTATTTTTTTATGTTTGTCTTCTTTTGGTTATATTGCAACAGGAGGCCTATCAAAATGGCCTATTATTGCATTAAAACGATATGGGTGGGATCTGTATCCTTTGTTGATACTAAAAGAACATTATATTCATTTTAATTGAGTTTACAAAAAAGCCGTTTGCATTACAAGATTTTCAGTATATACTTCTGCTCTCTCTGTTTCTCCTTGTTTTCATGTATTTATAAACATAATGGATGATCTCTGAGAATCACGATACGGTATTTATTGAATCATGTGGCAGTAGAGAAACAATATGAAAATTATCAAATCAACATTGATGTATGATGGTGTTGATGAAAAACACAATTACTATATTGGTTTTGAAGGTGATAAAATTACCTATGTTGGCCTAGAGAAACCATTACAAAAGGAGTCTGAAATCATTGCCGAAGATGTTGTTGTCACTCCAGCCTTTATCGATTCGCATAGCCATATAGGAATGGTTAGGGCTGGTGAACCTGAAGATGAAGATGAGTCCAATGAACATATGGACCCTGTTTTTCCATTGGTTAATTCCATACACAGCATCTACATGGATGATCTGTCTTTTGCTGAATCGGTTGAAAATGGTGTTTTATATTCTGTAGTCTTGCCTGGCAGTGGAAATGTTGTTGGGGGTAAATCTGTATTTTTGCGAAATTATGAAGACAATGTTGAAAAGGCATATGTAAAGGATGTGGGAATAAAAATGGCATTAGGATATAATCCGAGGAGTACAAATGATTGGAAAGGTGATAGGCCTTCAACCAGAATGGGTGCCATGGCCATTCTTCGGGACAATTTACTTAAAGCCAAAAAAACTCAAAACCTAATCAATAGGGACAAAAAAGATATCGATGAGGTTGATCCTGTAACTGAGGTATTTATGGATATACTCTCAAAAAAATACAAGATAATGGCACACCTTCATAAAGAGGATGACGCAGTATTGCTAATACAGTTATCTAGGGAATTTGGGCTGGATGCCATTGCCAATCATTGTATGGATATATACCATAAAGAAGTTTTTTCATTTTTGAGTTTGAATAACATACCAATAATTTACGGACCCTTGGATTGCTTTCCTTATAAAGTGGAGCTTAAGCATGAAAGTTGGAAAAACGTAAAACCGTTGATTGAATCTGGGGCAAAATTTGCATTAATGAGTGACCACCCTGTTATCCTTCAGAGAAATATATTTTATACCTTAAGGCACCTGTTGCGATTTGGTTTGTCAAAACCCCAAGCCATTTCCAAGATTACCAAAGAGTCTGCCGATATAGTTGGAATTGGTGATTTGGGCCAAATAAGACCGGGGTTTAAAGCCTCTGTTGTTGTTTGGAACGGGGATCCATTCTCATTAACTAGTTACCCTGTTATGTCCATAGCCGAGGGAAAAACTGTATATAAAGAATAATGCTGTGCTTTAAACTGTTTTCAAGCAATACTATTTTATTTATAAAATGTTGCTGAAAGTTTGTGAACCGGGAATCGGAATTTATCATAAAGAAGTTAAATATGGTAAAACTTGAGGAAGAAGGTGGGTATTATAACGAATCATACAGATCAGATAATTATATTCAGGTGGAAGGTAGCAGCGACAAAAGCTCAAAAGATGGCGTTTATTCTTACTCAAAGGCTGACAATAAACAATCCATTGTTCGCCCTGTTTTTACATTAATATATTATCTTTTGGAAGGGGGCCAATTTTCTGCTTTTCATAAAGTTAAATATGACGAAATCTGGCATTTTTATAAAGGCAGTCCTGTAAATCTATACATTTTAACCGACAGTGAAAGGCTTTTGTACATAACATTAGGAAACGACATAGAAAATAACCAGCAGATTCATTGTGTTATAAAGGGCAATACATGGTTTGGCGCGGATATAAAAGACAGGACTTCTTACTCTTTGATGGGCTGCTCTGTTTCCCCCGGGTTTGACTTTAGGGATTTTGAGCTGGGCGATAGAAATAAACTAACTAGAATGTATCCACAACATAAAGACATAATCAACAGGCTAACAAGAAAATAGCATATTTAATAATATATATTACAATAAGATAGGTATTATCTAGAGTAACAGATTGTATTTGTTTTTTTCCTTGATAACTCTTTAAATAACGATATCTGTCCAAGTGGTTTTACTTTGTTTGGGTATGCTTACACTGTAATTTTGTACCTTTTTCTGAGGAGATGATATAATTGCTCTTCAATTTCACTCACTATTTGTTTTGATTTTTCTTCTTCTTGAATTTTTTGTTTGCTAAATCCTTCCCTTCTCGAGCTTTCAGCATAAATGGTTTTTTTGTTCTCGTTTATTGAATCTTCAATTTTTTTTATCTCCTCAACAACCGAGTTTTCGGTATAGTTTTTTAAACGCTTTAGGTTTGAATCAATCTCCTTTAGCTCGTGTTTAAACTTTGGTAATGTGTCAATCAACTTATCGCAAAATTGCACGACCTTGGCCGAGTCTTTCAATACAATTTTGTTGGTGTTGATTGATTCTTTTAGGTTGTTCAAAAATTCCAAAAAGGGGGATATATCCGCATCATTGATTATTTTGTCGGGTTCTTTAATTATGATGTTTACTATTTCCTTTGTTCTTTTTGAGGTGCCGTATGAGTATTTATGGGTCGCTTTTGATAACTGGTTTGAAATTTCCATATAGTTTTGGAGCAGTATTTCCTTTTCTTTTTCCAAATTTTCTATCTCTTTTAGATAGCCTATACTCTTGTCATATGACGGCAGTGCCTGCAACTGTTTAATCTCTTTTTCCTTTTCGTCGTTTTCATTCTCTTTTTCCTTTATGGTTTGGTTTATTGATTCTATTATGGTGTTGCTATTGTCAATTTCAATTTTTTTTTTATTTATGTCCGTTAACTTATTTTTGCATTCGTCTATTGCCGCTTTGTTTTTTAGGATATCTTCGTGGAACTCATCTATTATTTCGGAGTTTTCGGTAATTTTTTTTAACTCGCTACGCAAATGATTGGCGTGTTTTTTCATGAACGTGTTAATTACTGTGCTGTGAGAACTAGTAACTTCCCCAAACCTGTTGATTGATGAAACTATCGTTTCTTTGAATTTTATCAAATCTTCAAATGTTTTTGGGATTTCCAACGTGTTAGAGGTTTCGCGTTTTAGTGACTTTACAATGATGTTTTTTGTGTTTTTAATTAGGGGAGTTAGTTTTTCTTCTTCTGCGATTATTTCTTCCCTTTCAATGTTGTTTGCAATATTATTAATGATTCTGTATGATTGCTTGATTTCTCCACAAATGTTTTTCAGTTTATCCAAACGATTTTTAATGATGTCGTTTTCTTTTTTTTTCAGCTCTTCCAAGGCAAAATCAGTTGTGATTGTATCATCCGGGCGGTGTAACGATTTGGATTTACTGGATATATTCTTGTCAAACTTGGAAATATCTTTATCTTTTTTTTTAAAAAAACTAAAAGGAGACATAATATATCTGTATTATGAATTTATTGAGGCAGTGTATATATTAATATATATTTAATTCTGTGAAATATCTTTAATGCTGTTTCTTTTGGAGAATTACTTAAATACTATTCTTAGAATTAGAAGTTATGACAAAAAACTTTACCTGTTCTGATGTCGGTGTCGACTGCAATTGGTCTGCATCCTCTGAAAATGACGGGGATTTATTAAATAAGATAAAGGAGCATGCCAAGAGTGCCCATAATTTTGAAGAAATACCTCCAGAACTGTATGAAAAGGTAAAAAACGCTATAAAGTAAATTCTTTTAAATTTTGTTTTTTTGTTACCTGCATTAGCTGCGTGTGTTTTGCTGGCTTGGGTTACAAATACTGGTTTCTTGTTTAGTTCTTTTTAGACATCGCCTTTCTTGATGGTGAATTGATCTTTAACCTCGCCATCATCAGAATAGTACACACCTTTCATTGTCCCATTGTTAATTACAGAAATATCGATATAACCAATTGTGTCGGTGAACTCGGTTACCAAATATCCTGGCATTGCAGGATCCAGATGATGCGCATGGCGACCACCGGTACCTACTGTGACGTAGACTTCCCCTTTAGGATCGATATAATTGCTTTTATCGGATGTGGTAATTATTGGGCTATCCGAGTTGGATGCATTAAATTCAAGGGGATATGTTCTTTGGTAGTTGTGGTCATGTCCCTGCAATACCAAATCCACGTTGTATTGGTCAAACAGGGGTTGATATGTGTCCCTAAGCTCACTCTCAGGGCAGTGCACACTGCAACTAGCATACATTGGGGGATGCATATACACCACATTCCATTTGACATTGGGGTTGGAAGATGCCTTTTTTAGGTCATTTTGGACAAAGTTATACTGACCTGAACCCTTTTTGTAGTCTGCATAGGCATCTAATGCCAAAAAGTGCGTACCATTAGAATCAAAACTGTATATCCAACTGCTCTGGTTAAACTTGTTTAGATACAATTTAGAATCATCAACATCATGGTTTCCTAGGGCACCATACCATTTGGCGCCTCCCTTATTGGGCATCACAATGTCATTCCAAAATTCGTTTACATAGAGTTCTCCATCATCATAACGATAGTCGCCTAATCCTATTATCAGTTCAACACCATGGCTAGCCATGTTCTTTATTGTGGCCTTTGCCTTCTCGGCTTCGTCAATATCCCCTACAGCACCAAAGTTAAAGGTAGATGTTTGAGCGAAAGAGAATTGGCAAAGTACTGGTGTTGAAAGCAATATTGCTGCGAATAAACATAAGTACATCATCAGCTATGGTACGTTTACAACATCTAAAAAGGAAATTGATATATCCATCTATTTGAATTGGTAAGAAGCATCGTGAAAACATCAAAACGTTTAGTCACTTGTATTATGCTGCTGGGATAATGTTGTGGATGAAAGACAGATATTGCTGCAGTATTATGTTATGTTGGCATTGGTTGGTGAGTGATAGTTATAGCAAAAGAGGGTTATCCAAAGATATACAATACAAATGCAGTCAGAATAATGCATTTTATTGAAGAAAACCCGGGCTGTCATCTACGCAGCATAAAAAAGACCCTAAATGTATCAATTGGCACGGCACAATATCACTTGAGTTT
>JACDHC010000322.1 GCA_013821245.1 Candidatus Nitrosopumilus sp. | reverse complement strand
GGACAGAATCAGGAGCCAACTGCCACAACAGCCTAAAGGAACTAGCGAAAAAAACGAAAAGAAAGAACTTAATGCAGTGCTTCCAGTCCCTCCACTCAAAATGCCTTTCCTGTTGTTTATGCTACATCCTAAACCTTTACTATATGTTGATATAAACATCTGTGCGCCAATTCCAATCCCCAGTCCAATTATTATTATTGAATTTACCCTAAATGCGGCATTTATTGCATCTATACCGGTAAGATTGGGTGTTGTAAAAACAACAACAAGTAAATAAATTATTATTGTTAAAATTCCGATAACAAAGCCTTTGATTATAGATCTTTTGGCATTATGATTTAGCGTTGTTTTACCTTGCATATGTTAAACTATTAATTTTGTGATATTTATCGTGATGGTCCAACGGTTAAAGATATGATTTAACTGTTGGTAAAGCAGCTAATACGGTAAATAGTATAATAGTGGTATTTGTAATGTTTGATATGTGTTTGATAATGAATATATGACGATAATAGTATAGATATTCATTGTAGGATCAATAATTCTTGACCATTAAATATTTTCTTTAACCCTTAAAGGATTGAGATTTATACTTGTCTGTTAATCTTTTGTTAATGTCAAATTTCAGGATAAATGGAAAGACTGAGTCTTGTATTTTGTTTGCTACAATGATTTTTGCAATATTTAGCGTAATGCTCTCTACTTACCCTAATGTTAAAGCACAGGAGGATACTGCTGGATCTTTATTAAAGCTGTCAAATGCAAATATTCCAATGGATATTCCTTTGCTCAAATCATATGTAAATGGAAGCGATACCTTTTTTATAGCTACAGATGTCTCCGATGAAAAGACTGCTGCATTTTTAACAGAAAAAACGGGTTTTCAGGTAAACTATGCTCCCATATTAGCAAGCACACCTGATTCTGCTAAAGGGAATACATATGTATTTACAAATGGGGTCAATGGAACAGGTCCTTTTGGTTATCAAGTTCCTGTATTTAGCGCAAAACCAGGTGACGAAGGATATAGCCCGCTATTGCAAATTAACATGGTGCAATGGAACTCAAATGCTTCTGCTCGCGAGCTAATGTCAGTGCAACAGATAGCCGATGCGGAACAGAAAGGCGAAATAAGCGTCAATAAAACTGATATAATCGTAAATCATCCTGCAATCAAATGGGAGGGTGGCTCATTAATGGTCAAAGAAAACAAAACAATAGGTGATGAGACAGCATACAATGGGGGCCAAGTCCTTAGCATTGATACTGAGAACATGGTGGTAACAATGGTAGCTCATCGCGGATGGGGACCTGACGGTAAATCTATTTACTATATTGTCACTGATGCAACGCCACAGATGCCTGCCAACATGATGGGTGTTCCCCATGTACCCGCAGATGAACAACTGGTAGGAAATGCTGCGGTAGACTTATTCCAATTTACAAATGGCATTAATGGAACAGGCCCTATGGGATTTCAATCAGGAATTGGAGCGGCTAATCCCGATGATCCAAACTATAGCCCAATGTGGCTCATACAGTTTATAGAATGGAAGGATCCATCCCAGGCAAAAATATTGGAAAACGTAAATGATATCGCGTCAATGAAAAAGGCCGGATTGATAACTGTTACGCCTGCAATGGACGGAAAACATGTTGTGAATTGCCCATTCTTTGATGCAGACACTGTTTTCAAACACCAACATAAAGGAAATATATCATCCTCTTAGCTTTTTTATTTGCAATAGAAAAATTGTTGTAAAAGAAGCAGCAGTTAACATTAGGTAGCCAAATTAAATATGCAAAGATTTTTAACATTACAAATTGCGACTTTTGGACCTGACGACTATGAGGCAATTGTTAGCGGAATAAAGAGCTTCCCGGTACACAAATTAGCAATAATCTGTTATGACCATGATAAATCAAAAGCAGAAGACTTTGCAAAAAAAATTAAGTCAGTGTTAGCATTGCCTGTCAATCTTTACCTTGTCAATGAAGAGAATGTTGTCCGAGACACATTAGAACGAGTTAACGAAATCCT
>JACDHC010000321.1 GCA_013821245.1 Candidatus Nitrosopumilus sp. | reverse complement strand
ACTCTAAAACAAAAACAATAGATGTATCGCTAAAATAATGCGGTAGGTTTGCTATTTGTTTTATTTTCGGTCATACGTACAAAACAACCTGATTGTATCCAAAAGCATTAGTTTGCTGTTTTATTCACAACGCCACCAATTGAGTTCTGTATTATTTTTTCTGCTATCACTAAAGAGGCTAATTCTTGGCCTTCTTTGGTTTGTGCCCCTATATGTGGCGTACATATTAAATTTGGAAGGGTTAGTAATTCTTCATTGGATGGGGGCTCTGTTTCAAAAACGTCTAGTGCTGCACCGGCAATTCTGTTATTTTTTAGCGCTTCTATCAATGCTGTTTCTTCAATTATTTCTCCCCTTGATGTGTTGATTAAAAAGGCACTGTTTTTCATATTTGAAATTGATTCTTTGTTTATTATGTATTTTGTTTGCTCTGTAAGTGGGACATGGCATGTTATGAAATCTGAACTTTGCATTAGGGTTTTTAAATCGGTTGTAATCAGTGACACCTCTTGAACAAAACTTTTTTCAATTGGAACCACATCATAACCTATTAAATTCATTCTTAACCCCCTTGCTAATCTTGCAACATTTCTTCCTATTTTTCCCAATCCAATTATTCCTAAATATTTTCCTTTTAATTCGGTACCAATAAGATTTTTCTTAACCCAATTGCCTTTTTTAGTTTCATGGTTAGCAAAGGGTATGTTTCTGCACAAAGAAAACATCAAACCCATGACCAATTCGGAAACAGCGGTGATTGAAGCCTCACCAGCATTAATTACCTCAATATTGTGTTTTTTTGCTTCTTCTGTGTCAATGTTGTCTAGCCCAACACCCACCCTAGCTATTATTTTTGCCTTGGTGGCGCTTTGAATGACTTCTTTGGTTATTTTGGTTCTGCTTCTCACAACAATAACATCATAATCGCCTACTTTTGATATCAATTGTTGGGCAGAAATCTCTGGTTGATAATCTACGACAAAACCCGCATTCTTTAAGCTGCTTATCCCTCTCTCATCTATTGAATCGCATATTATTACTTTACCATCAATATTCATATTTGCAATTTTTTCTCTAGGAATATATTGATTACCCTTTAAAACAGTTTCCTAAAGCATTCTTTGGATTAGGATCACCTAATGAAAAAAATAAAAATATTTATAATCTATAACAGCGTTATGAGAGTATGGCTACTAAAGAACTGGATATGGATTATAGTAAGTATGATTTCAAAGATTCTACTGAAGTTTATGCCTATTTGAGCAAAAAGGGGCTTTCAAGAGGTACAGTCGAAGAAATCAGCAAAATGAAAGGGGAGCCTGATTGGATGCTTGACTTTAGGTTAAGATCCTATGAAGTTTTCATGAATAAACCTATGCCAAACTGGGGTGGAGATCTTGACCATATTGATTTTCAAAATATATATTATTATGCCAAGGCCGCTGGCAAACAGAGTCAAAGTTGGGATGATGTTCCTGACTCTGTAAGGAATACATTTGAAAAACTGGGTATTCCTGAGGCCGAACGCAAATTCTTGGCTGGTGTTGGCGCACAGTATGAATCAGAAACTGTTTACCATCACTTAAATGAGGAGTTGGAAAAACAAGGTGTAATTTTTGTTGACACTGATACTGCTGTCAAAAAATTTCCTGATCTCCTTAGGAAACACTTTGGAAAAATCATCCCTCCTGAGGATAATAAGTTTGCTGCCTTAAATAGTGCGGTTTGGTCTGGGGGTTCTTTTATCTATATCCCCCCAAACGTAAAAGTTGAACTACCTTTGCAGGCATACTTTAGAATAAATGCTGAAAATATTGGTCAGTTTGAAAGGACATTGATCATTGCAGATGAGGGCGCAGAAGTTCATTATATTGAGGGCTGCACCGCTCCAGTGTACTCGTCTGAATCATTGCATTCTGCCGTAGTTGAACTTGTGGCGAAAAAAGGCGCAAAAATCCGGTACACCACAATCCAAAACTGGAGTAAGGATGTCTATAATCTGGTAACCAAAAGAGCATATGCATATGAAAACGCCACTGTTGAGT
>JACDHC010000129.1 GCA_013821245.1 Candidatus Nitrosopumilus sp. | reverse complement strand
ACCCGTGAATGATTTGAAGAGTATTGGTTTTTTGGATAACCTGTCACATGAAAGCAAAGAGAGGACAAGCAATTGATGCACTGATGGCCATAAAGCTGTTTGGTAGTAATTACGCAAGAGATCTAGTGTTTTTATAACAAACATTTTAATTCATAAAAGGTTTAATATATTTAATATTTGTTTAAAGATAAAGATATCATACAAACAAACTATATTTTATCAAATTCAATTAAAGACTTAAAGACGGCGGACTATGATATTTCCTACCAAAACGCATGTAAAGAAATTGCTAATGAGATCTTAGCTTTAGATATTCTGGGTTCGACATCCAATGTAAAAAAAGAAATATTTAAAATCACAAAAAGTAAATCTCTAAAGTATAAATTATCAAAAATTCCAAAAAATGTAGATATCTTTAAACTTTTGCCTGAGGGTAACCATTTCAAGGAATTATTAAAATTAAAACCATCAAAAACCTCATCCGGTATTGCAGTTATTACCGTCATGCCAATGCCATTTGAATGTCCCCATGGAAAATGCATTTATTGTCCTGGTGGAGTTGAAGATAATACCCCATTAAGTTATATTGGCACAGAACCCGCCACTAAGATTGCACAGCTCGTAAACTATGATCCTTTTAGGCAGGTTTGGACAAAAATTATTCAATTAGTCGAAAGAGGCCACAATGTTGATAAAGCAGAGCTTGTTATTGTTGGAGGTACCTTTCCTTTTTACCCAACAGTTTATCAAAAAGATTTTGTAAAAAAGTGTTTTGATGCTTTTAATCTATTTAACATACAATCATATAAGGAATCTGGACTAAATTTTGAAACAAATCAAAAAAATGCGACAAATAACCTTGAGTCAAGCAATACCTTGGAAAAATCAAAAGAAAAGAACGAAAAGGCCAACATAAGATGTGTTGGTCTTACCATTGAGACCAAACCAGATTACTGTAAGAAAGAACATATTGATTTGATGCTTGAATTGGGAGCTACCAGAATTGAAATAGGTGTGCAATCTCTCAATGACGACGTATTTAAATCGGTCAATCGTGGGCACACCCTAAATGACGTATATGAGTCTTTTTATTTGGCAAAAAACTGCGGATACAAAATTGCAGCACATATGATGCCCGGATTGCCCAAATCCTCAGTGAAACAGGACATAAACGACTTTAAAAAACTGTTTGAAGACAATAGATTAAAGCCAGACATGCTAAAAATATACCCCACTGTTGTAATTAAAAATACAGGACTATACAAACTTTATAAAGAAAAAAGATATACCAGTTACTCTACAGATGATTTAGTAAATATTTTGGTGGATATTAAAAAAATAGTTCCACCATGGGTTAGAATAATGAGAATCCAAAGAGAAATAGAGCCAAGTGATGTGATTTCTGGCCCGAAAATTGGTAACCTAAGGCAATTAGTTTTAACTGAATTAAAAAAACAGGGAGTAAAATGTAAATGCATTAGATGCAGAGAAATAGGTTTAAAGAACATTGATAGAGAATATTCCTTTGATGATCTATCGTTACTAAGGACAGATTATATATCTTCGGATGGAAAAGAGATTTTCCTTTCATTTGAATCCAAAGATAAAGAAATCTTGTTTGGATTTTTAAGATTAAGGATTATGTCAAACCCCCAAAGAAAAGAACTGATGGATGTTGAAAAAAATTACACAGGCTCTTTATCAGCGCATTTAAAAGTATTTCAATCAGCTATTGTTAGGGAATTACATGTTTACGGTCCATTAGTAAAAATTGGATCCAAATCAACAGAATACAGTAATAGTTTGAAAAGAAAAGAAGGGTCAATCTACCAACACAAAGGTTTAGGTCAAAACTTATTGAGAGAAGCAGAGATAATTTGTAAGGCAGAATTTAACACAAGAAAACTATCAGTAATCAGTGCAATAGGAACTAGAGAATACTATAAAAAATTTGGATATGTTATTAACGGCCCTTATGTAACAAAGACACTATAGAAACATGGAAGACTCTTTGGAAGAACTTACAATTGGTAAAGGAACGTGGATAGATAAGGTAGCTTTTACCATTATAGAAAGAGAGCAAAAACTTGGCAGATCTGTGGATATGATCAAAGTAGAGAGTGGGTTAGGCGCGTCCGGAATTCCTCACATAGGTAGTATGGGTGACGCTGTAAGGGCGTTTGGAATTTCTCTTGCATTGCAAAACATGGGTCATAAATCGGAATTGATAGCATTTTCGGATGATTTAGACGGTCTTAGGAAGGTTCCAACGGGCCTTCCAGACTGGTTAAAAGATTATTTATGTAAACCTGTTTCTTCAATACCCGATCCATTTGGTGATTGTCACGAATCATATGGTTCACATATGAGTAGTTTACTTTTAGATGGCCTTGATAGAGTTGGTGTTGATTATAAATTTAAAAGTGGTACTGAAGTGTATAAAAGTGGAGTTCTAACAAATCAAATCCACAATATTTTAAAAAACAGTAAAAATATAGGTGATCAGATTGCAGGTTCAACAGGTCAACAAAAATTCAAAAAATTTCTTCCCTTTTTTCCCATTTGTGAGCAATGCGGTAGGCTTTATGTTGCAAATGCAGTAGATTATTTTCCCCAGGAAAAAACCATTAGTTATTCTTGTATTGGAAATACAATAAACAAAAAACATATTGATGGATGTGGGTATAGTGGAGAAATTCAGATTGAAAATGGCAATGGAAAATTAGCATGGAAGGTAGAGTTTGCTGCGCGATGGCAAGCTTTTGATGTAAGGTTTGAAGCATTTGGCAAAGACATAATGGATTCTGTAAGAATCAATGACTGGGTGTCAAGTGAAGTATTAGGATTTCATCACCCTCTACACATAAAATACGAAATGTTTTTGGATAAGGGCGGTAAAAAAATAAGCAAATCTGCAGGAAATGTGTTGACTCCACAAATGTGGCTTAGTTATGGATCGCCTGAATCGCTTTTATTATTACTTTACAAAAGAATATCCGGAACAAGGCATGTAAGTATTGAGGATATCCCAAATCTTATGGATGAATATGATTTGTACGAAGATATTTATTTTGATAAAATAAAAGAAAAGAATAAGAATAAAGCAACAAAGATAAAAGGTATATACGAATATGTAAATAATCTAAATCCACCCACTATGCCATCAATTCACATCCCTTATAGAATACTTATCCAACAATCAGAGTTTTTTGCTGACCAAGATATAGATTCCATTAAAAAAATATATGAAAGGCTACAAAAATATGGCTTAACAAAAGAAGAAGAAATCGCTCTAACCAATAAAATAAAATTATCGCTTAACTGGGCAAGAGAGTTCAAAGGATTTTATGATGACGAGATTGCAACAAAAATGCAGCTTGAAGAAAACCAGAAAAAAGCAATAGTAGATGTTTTAACCCAGTTAAGCTTGATTGCAGACGAAATGGAAGTATCGGATACGCCTTATGATTCAGAAGAACTGAATCAAAAAGTACAAACAATTATCTTTTTAAAAGCTAAAGAAAATAGCATTCAACCGAAGGAATTTTTCAGACTGTTTTACAAAATGTTAATTAATGCTGAAAGAGGCCCACGATTAGGCAACTATATAGTAGATCTGGGGATAAAGAATGTTATACACAAACTTGAAGGGCGGATAAGCTAAAAAGCTAATTAGGTTTTACTAATATTTTAGGCCCTATGTATTTTGAAATTTCAATAAATTTATCATCAAACACTTTTTGCATTGGTTTTTTATTTATTGATTAATTACATTTTATCTTAATACTACAAATAACTATACACTCTCACATATGAGAACATGTTCGTGCATCTATTCATTTATTATTAATAAAATTTATTGACTGAGTAAAGCCAAAATAATTGATTGCATTGGTTTTTAATTCTTTTTTAAACATTCACAAATCTTTTTTTTTCATATAAATTCTATAATATCAATACTAAAAAGCATATTTATTATAATAATTGATGCACATAAAATTCCACATATGATAATTTAAATATTTGAACTGTAAATAATTTTTATTAGGAAGAAATCAATAATAGATTATAAAAGATGAAATATTTCCCTAAAAAATAAAGTTTAATTTTTGTTTATATCCTAAATTTATCAATTGAATTACAAACTTCCTGACATAGGTGCAGATGATCTCAATCTTAAATCTGAAAACGAAAGAATAATAATCTATAGAAAATTTTTTGCAGAAATGAGGCTAAATAGGCTACACTACCATAATTTCCTCTTAAAACTCTTTCTTGGAACAAACAATCAGGAAGAGATTAGATCGCTAATACAATCCAACATTATCTTTTTAGACAAGACTCTTATTTGGATAAACCGGCTAAAGGAAAATGGAATCTATGAAGGATTTAAAAAGGCATGCACAGAGGAAATGGATGCAATAGAAAAAATAATTCAAACTTACGAAAATCGTATGAATAAAGGATATGAGATTAATAAATAAATAAATAAGGACCAATCAAATATTTAAATTTGAATCTAATTTTTTGATATAGTCCAAAATAGAATATAAAATTTTTTGAGAATCGGTGTTTCTTTCAAGCGATATTCTAATTATGTGTTTTTCAAGAGGAAAGGTTAATAGTTCAATCTTTTCCCTTACAGTTAAAGAATAAATAACTTTCCCCAACATAGCATCAAAATCCGTATGAATCTTATTTATCAGCGCATATTCCATGTAAATTTTAATTGATTCAGTTTCATTTTCCAAGGAAATCTTTCCAGGCCTCATTCCACCATATACAAGTTTTCCCATCTCATCAATAAACCCTATAAACCGCACATTATTATCTAAACTTAATATATAATCATACATTGCTTTAAAATCTATTTTCATGTTTTCTTTTTGATTTGATTATATATTTAGATTTCAAAAAAAATTTACTCATATTTGATAATCCCCTCATTACAAAGTATAATTTGCAAAAAGGTTTAAAATATTGATTGCAAGCAGTTTTTTATTTATTACATTCATAAGTATTTCTTTTGCATCCGTATCACTTTTGTATAGAAATTTTTAATACAAAATCAAGGTTAATCAATAACCATTTAACGTTAACCTCTTTATAGACATATAATACAGATCTTGAATTTATTTTATAAATAAATTACTCACCTTAATTTAGATTGCATTAATAAAAATCCGTCAATATAGAAGATAAATTTTGATTGGGTATTCTGTTGATTAATATCAAATTTCACCGCGAAAAAAAATATTTCTCATCAATAAACCATATTAAACTAGGTATTATAGTAGCAGTAGTTGAAGTCAAAAATACAAAATGCATCATTTCTTCTTTTAATATATTGATTTATGTTTTCCCTTTTCTTGCCTGTAATGGCGAATTGGAATGGATCTATTTCATAGGCTTACTTACGGTTAATGTTTCTATTTATAAAAGGTATCGTTTTCCTGGAGGTAGGCATCATCTTTCCTTTTAAAATAGGTATAAGCAACAAAATTCAAGAAAATACACTCTATGATAAATAAAAAACAATAGAAAGCAGTAGCAATGATATCAATCAACAACGATATTATTTATTATGAAATGCGTACAATATACCACTAAAGGTAAAATAATAATATGATAAAGTTATATTTATTGCTTGAGATCAGTTTAAAAAAATAATAAATTATTTAATAAGTAATAGATTTAAAAAAAACTATTGAGGAATTACCGCTGTGAATGGCAAATCAAATGAGTTGTAAAACTGAGAGGTACCTTTATTACCCAGATCTGACCCTGGGCTTGGAATAGATTCGGTGTCAGAGTTTTTACTAACAGAACCTGCTGATTGGGTACCAGAAGATGGTTTATCGGCACTACCGACTATAGGAGTTTCATTTGAGTCTTGTGGGGATTTAGCATCTTTGTCAGTTTCGTCTGACTGTGAATCTTTTTCGACTTTGTCCTCTGCTACTGGATTGCCATTTGATTTCTCAGATTCGTTTTCTGCTACTGGAT
>JACDHC010000320.1 GCA_013821245.1 Candidatus Nitrosopumilus sp. | reverse complement strand
CCAAAATAATAACTGAGCAATTTATTTTGTTCCAAAACTCACGCCATTTGACACCAATCTTCTTTTAAATCGCAGGGTCAATTGTATTATCCTTACCCAGTATTTGATCAAAGATATTATCCTATACTCCTAGAACTGGCATATTGATTCCAATACCCAATAATAGATTTCAAAGCTCATTGAGTCGTTTTAGGTTTTATTCCTGTATGATGGATGACTTTTTCTGCATAAAATTTAATTTAGTTATTAATGAACCAACAATTGAACCTAAAGCAATGCCAAGATATGCACTTCATGGACTTGTCATCTCTATGCGAGTTTTCTTAATATCTGGCGTGCAACACCAAATAGCAAGAGTTTTGATCTGTACATTGCTCCAATCATTTATATACATGCTCAAAATACTCCAGACTCCCAAAGATAAACACCGTTAGCCTTGGCAAATTAGTATTAGTATCCCAAATAATATCCATATTTAAAGTATAAATCAAGCGGATAAGACAATTAAAAAGGTATACAACCTTTCACCATAACCAAACACCCAAGGGAAATTCCAAAAAGCCAACAGGTAAAAAATATTGAAATAGTATACAGTATTATAGCATACTATGACCCTTATGATAAAATGTAAGCAATGTGATTTTGAACATATTTCAAACCTATATAGAAAGGAAAAATATACGTTTCACAAACATTTTTCAAACAACGAAAGCTGTCCCAACTGTGGATTTGTTTCTAAATGTAATACCTTGGATTATAATCTTAATTCAACTCTACAATGACATGTTATTGAACTTGTATGGAGCTTTGTTTAGTTGGGGCATTGTTTAAAGTAAATATTAACCATATTGTCTATTGTTGGAGACAAAATCAAAAAATAAAAGGAAATAGAAATTTTTTTTTAATTTAGTCTGATTCTACTTTTGACGTTGTAGGCATATCAGTCATTGCTCCTGACATAATCTTTTGCGCCGGTAAAGTCAATCACTATACAGGGCTGATCTCCAACCACTCATGCTTTATGCCCAAGAGGTATTATTGCAGTATCACCAGGTCCACCCTCAGTTTCCGTACTATCTCCATCAATACCTTAATTCTTCCAGAAACAATATATGATGTGTGTGGCGCCTGACATCTTTTGGTTTTGGCTAGTGGTTTGACGCGTTTCTCTCAGCGTATTGGTCAGATAGGGGCAAAAACAATCGCGAATCAACGCATGAGCAACAAAAGAAATATCCCACTTGTTTAGAAAGTAGGGATTTGGCTATGATAGGTGCCATTAATTAGTAATGAGGGCGCCACAGGTCTTCCCGATATGGTTTAGCCTTTGTCTGCTATACATGATGGAGACAGGGCAGGGTTAAACATGATGGCATATAGAGACCACAAATACCAAAAACGTTCTGGATTAGTCAATGGCTTATTAGATGTAGTTTCATTTGGGAATGTTGATATTCTAGGTCTGATGCAATAATTAGTTTACCAAATAATAAAAGCAAGACAAAACGCAACATATCTCATATGTGTGATGATGCTCCTACTATATTAAATAATTCATGGAGTCTAGGCTCCTACAGTGAGATTGCCATTTTCTTTCTTCCTGTTTCTGCTCATCTTGTGCGGTTGTGTAACATCGGTTCTCAAGATCATATACTGGATGTTGCGTGTGGTACTGGCAATACCGCCATAACCGCCAGAAGAAAAGGCTCCAAAGTAACAGGTGTTGACATCACTTCCGAGATGTTAACCCTAGCGAAGGTGGAGGCAGATTTGGCTGAAGCAGAAGACATAGAATGGAAAGAAGGAAATGTGGAAGACCTCCCTTTTGAAGATGAATCTTTTGATACAGTACTTTCAAGCTTCGGACACATGTTCTCTCCAAAACCTGAAATCGCAATCAAAGAGATGCTGCGAGTTACAAAAAGCGGCGGTCGTGTAGCATTTGCGACTTGGCCACCTGAACATGCAAATGGAAAGATGTTTGAGGTGATGGAAAAACACACTCTCCCTCCTTTCCCCTCTTCATCAACTGACATCCCTACATCCCCTTCTCC
>JACDHC010000128.1 GCA_013821245.1 Candidatus Nitrosopumilus sp. | reverse complement strand
TTTTGCGTTTTCCCTTTATTTCGACAACATCTCCTGTAGATGCACTCAATGAATCCATAGAATCATAATCAATTCTAGCAACTCCACGGCCTACATCTCGCGTATAAGCTTCAAGCACCTTTAGAGAAAGGTTATTACTCTGAGACATGATTACTACAGCATAATTTAACAACTCACTACTTATACACTTTTGTAATACAAAAAATAGGGAAATTATTTAAGAAGATTATGTATTTATAAGAAATAAAAAAGGGAAAATCATAGAATGTTTTCCATTATCAAATTTACACTAAAAACAGCTAATTCGAATAACATCAGCATCATCATATCAAAATCAACACACAATATCTTTGGCAGCTAATAAAGATAAACAAAACAGGCAGTAAAATTCAAAACAACAGCATTTTTTAGTTTCAATCCTATTAATGAATATAATTTTGAGGCATCCAAATAGCATATTTTTTAATGGTCATGATTAGTTAATAAAAGAATTTAACAAATAATGCCATAGTCCACTTTTTTGCTACAAGTCAGATATAAAATAACCTTATAATACCTACTAGTTTTTCAAAAAGATATAAAACGATTTGGCAATTGAAAAAAAATCCCCAGAAATAGATAGGCTCGCAGGAATAGAATACTATTCTACAAGTTTTAATGGAATAGGCGGAAACATAAAAAACAATAACAAAGATTTCATTGTTAAAGAAATACTACACCCAAATTTTTTAAAAGAACTGTCGAAACAAAAAACAGACACCCATGTTTTTCCCATATATGAAATCGAAAAAAGAGGAATAGACTCAAATCATGCAGTAATGGTTCTGAAAGAAAGATTAGGAATAAATCTTAAAATAGTTGGCATAAAGGATGCAAAAGCAACTACCACACAGTACGCAAGTTCAAATAACAGTAAAAGAATTTCAAAAGACGTAAAAATTGGCGAAATTTCTTTAAAGTTAATAGGTTTTTCAGAGAAGCCAGTTGATAAATCCATTTTGATAGGAAATAGATTCAAGATACAAATCAACAATCCAAAAGACAGTTCTAAAAACAATTTATCAATTTTTATTTCAGAAATTAGCAATGTGGGAAATTATTATGGTTTGCAACGGTTTGGGAGCGAAAGATTGGTAACGCATCTTATAGGTAGAGCAATTTTGAAGAGACAATTTAGTGAAGCAATAGAGATACTTTTAACGTATACAACAAGATACGATTCAAAATTTAGTATAGAAATAAGGGGAAAACTAAAAGACATAAAAAATAACCCCAATCTTCTCAAAATAATTCCAAAAGGAATGGACATAGAAAGGAAAATCGCATATGAAATAACAAAAGGCAATAGGGAACCTATATCGGTTTTAAGATCCATTCCAATAAACATAAGAAGGCTATTTGTACAGGCTTTTCAAGCATTTATTTTTAACAAAACATTGAGTATTGCAATCGAAAATGATCTTTCTATAACCAAATGTGAAAAAGACGACCTATGTTTTGAGGTTATTGACGAAATAGTTTTTGGAAAAATACGAAAATTTGAAAATTCAAATTCATCCAAATATAAAAAAATTCCAATAATCAGATTACCAGGTTATGCATTTCAGCCGGGAAAAAACAGATTTGATAAAATTGTTAAAGATATGCTACATTATGAAAACATCACTGCTAAAGATTTTTTTATAAAAGAGATGCAAGAACTAAGTGAAACGGGAGGATTTAGACAAGCCGCATTCATATCTAAAGATTTTCAATACAAAACGGCAAAGAATGTCACAGAAGTTGAATTTGCTGTACCAAAAGGCACCTATGCAACCACCCTATTAAGAGAAATTATTAAACCAGATGATCCAATAATTGCAGGTTTTTAGACACAAGTTGTAACTCTCAAGAACAAGAAAACATGTTATAGATATAATATTATTGCCCATTAAAATCATGGTGAAATAAAATATCAACAAAAAAAGAATTGCCACTATTTAAAGTATTTTTTACAGTGGGAATTTTAGTTTTAATTTTTGGTGTGTCTTTTATAATGATAGATTGGATTGTGCATTCTTTTACTGAGGGCCTTAGATCAGTTGGCACAAGATTTACAATAGCCGGAATAATTTCCATCATATTGGCATATTTATATAGGTATCACAAAGTTTTGGGATTTTTAATTGTTCAGTTTAAACGCAAACTCAATAAAAAAGACGAATCTTCTGAATGGTACAAACCATAACTTTAAGGCAATTAAACAATAGAGAAAACAAACCCAGAGAACAGAAAAGACGACAATAAAGCAAAAAAAAACAATAAAATATACGCATTGTGATGCAAATGAATTAAAACAAAACACTTATTAACATGTAAAATAAAAATTTTAGAATCTATCATTATTGACAATTGAAGAAATACGATATGACTTCACAGAATATGCAGAACACTTTAGGGAATTTTTTTCCAAAATATTAAAATTAATCATCATTTCAAAATTAAATTGTCAAGAAACAAACAAAACATCAGCCAAATATCTCAATGAGATAGTTAACAACATAGAAGGCTGCAAAACACATAGAGTAAAATATGGCAAATCAATGATATTTACAAAATTTTTGCATTATGAATTTACATATCAGACAATTAAGGTGACAATAAAAATCATAGATAAATACATTATTGATATACTGCTAGAATCAATAATCCCGGATTTTGTAAAAGTATTTGATGAACTTAGCAGCGATACAAAAACAATAAAATGGAATACAGGCAACGTCACGCATAATAACAACATTTTTCAAGATAATATTACAATAAATCATGAAATACCAACAACTGCAAATCCAATAACAAAGGGACCAAAAGAGATTGAAGGTGAAGACAAAGAAGATTTAATAATTCAGAACGAAATAAGAATAACCTTTTATCTTTTAGAATTATTTATAGAAACGTTATATTATTTGACAACAATATCACCCAATAGCAATAACGACAGTTTGGTTGGAAAGTTAATTGTAATTAAAGATGTATCGGTGACTAGAAAAAACATAAACATAGAAATACTAATTGATGAGAAAATGATAATAATAAACTTGGCACCAAAAAAAAATAATCCCATCTCAATAGTTGTAGATAACGAAGATAAGATAGGAAATACAATAAAGCAAATAATTATGCAAAACAAAAATTTTTAACATATTGTTTTATTTAATTAATTAAAAAAAATCCAGGTTACTCGCACCAGAATTTAAAAGAGCAGCTAAAAACAAGATACCGATAGACAAACCCACAGTAAGTCGACCCAGTAAAATTATTTTGTTTCTTAATGATTTAAAATATGAATCAGGCACTTTGTTTTGCAATATCTTAATCTCGGTTTTTTTATTGAGTATCAGAATATGTACAATATACAGTAAAATCGTAATCGATACTAAAATGATCTTAGAGAACAAAACATAACCATAAAATGACTCAACAAGCATAGAAGGTTGAGATAAAATAAAACGCCCATTATAAATTCCCGTAATAACAAGAATTGATAGCGAAAGCGCAGCAATAAAATTGAAACGTCGGCCAACAGTAACCATAAACGAGATTCGTTTATTTATATCAGGCATAGTTTTTTTAAGAAGAGGAGCTAACACAAACCCTAAAAAAACTGATCCCCCCACCCAAATTGAAGAGAAAATTAGATGAATGAAAAAAATGAAGGAATCATAAAATAACATCAGACAACTCTCTTCTAGAAGTTTCCATAATATATTATTATAAAAAAAGTATTTAATACCATCAATTTACAGATAATTCTACAACAAGATGTTTTTAAGCCGACGAAGGATGATTCTGATAGGCATCACAGCGATTGTCATAGGTACTATAATATTACTTCCATTGATACTGACAGTAACTCTACCAGATTTAAGTAAATTAAGCATAACAATTCAAAAAATAGAATTTGAAGGGATAGAAGAAAAAAACAACACGGCCATACTAAATGTAATTTTAAATGTCACAAACCCCACAAGTCAAGCACTAACCACATCAAAAATAGACTATGAGTTATTTGTAAACGGGGATTCACTTGGAGAAAAAACAAATTCATATGCAGACATTCCACTCAATGGTCGACCACAATTTCTAGCAAACAGAGATAGCATTCTACAACATGAAATTAATGTGCCTCTAGTGAATGAAAAATTTGTTACAGACTTAAACAATAACAATAAAACGTTACAAAACATAGATTGGGAAGTTCAAGGGTCAGCAATAATAGAATCAGGATTTAGCTCTACCATCAAAAATTTCAGTTCTTCATGGTAACCTCTAAGGAATACGTTAATAGCTAAACTAATTTTAAAAAAAATAAAGGTATAGAAGAGGCTTTTGTTTCAGTTATTTGGCATTCTCATCAAATTATATCGGTCTGTTGAATCACCATAAACTTATTGAAGGATGTTGTAACCCACTCTTCAATAATTTGGCATTTTGCCGGGCTGATAGGGTTTGATTCATCCTCTATTGAACACAGGTGCTGTGAAGGACAACAAATGCATGGGGCCCCTTCCACTGTACTTAAGTCGATTGGTTTTTGTTCAACAATATCAATTGGAATGGATTTTTTTACCACTAGCTTATATGTCCATCTACCATTGTACAGAGCTTTTTCACGCGTGATAAGAGATTGTTTTTCCAGATTTCCCACTAGACGTGAACCATCACGACTATCTAGAGAAAATGATTTGCATAACTCGGTTTGAAAAATGCCTTCCTCGCCACTTGTAGTAATAGCATCAAACACCTTATCAATAAGATCACTTTTAGAACGAACGGATAATTTTGAACCAGAAATTTCAGATGACAAAACATTGTACCTTGTACGAAATAATATAAATGTCTTTAAATTTATGATTGATTTTTGTATAAAATACAGGACAACATAAGACATAAAACATCATTTTATGCAAAGCTTTTCAGAAATTTTTATTCATTGCACAAAGATAAGAATCACCCAAAACGAACCATGATATTAATTGAGGTTTTAACATAAAAAATTATTCTTTTAGAGATAAGGTCCCATAATCAGACTATAGATTATAGAATCACCTTATTGGTGGTAAAGATTAACAATTAATTGAAATAAAATTCTGGTTGATCTTTTAGAATTATACAATATTATATTAATGCAAACCACAAAATATGATAATTGTATTAAATTGATTGAAACAAACATAGTTAATGGAATAATTGCAGGTTTGATATCTACTTGTTTGATGACAATATTTGAAATTCCATTTTGGAGGATTTGGGGAATTGAAGGAATTCTTGAATGGCATGAAAACCAAACATTGACTTCAAAACTAAAAAGGAAATTCACAAGAGAAGAATGCAACACTGTTAGTTATGTAGAAATATTGATACTGCATTTTATTAATGGCGTACTTGCATCAATAATTTTTCCATTTGTTTATTTGTTTTTTATCTCAATACTTTTCAGGAACGATTACCCATTATCTATCTTACTTGGAATAGTGTATGGAATATTACTTTGGGTAATAACTCTCCTCCCAATTCACAAACCCATTACAGGGTTGTCCATGTGGAACCACCCTCTTGGAAGAGGCCCTGTAATAGTCAGTTTTTGTGGTCATATAGTATATGGAACTACTCTTGGATTGATCATCAAGGCATTACTTTGATAAATAAATACCAAGATACCAACAACTTTTGGACCGTTTTGCCGTTATGGCGTTCTTTTAGTTTGTTATTCAGGTTGTAGAAAATGCAAAATTCAATTGTTACTTTTAAGGAAAAATAACAAAGTTGTCAACAAAATCCTTGGCCAAGTAAATTAGAGCATATTGTTTAAGTCATGCTGGACAGAAGGATATGGATGGATTATAATCATTATTCATATTTATTTCACATATCCCAATACCAATGATTCTTGGTGCAATTGATCAATATAAAAAATAGGTAAAAGTTTTTGGCCAGATAAATCAATTTTAAAATAAAAATAATCCATTATAAGAATCACCATTATTTTAAATATAAAATTTGA
>JACDHC010000127.1 GCA_013821245.1 Candidatus Nitrosopumilus sp. | reverse complement strand
CAACAAGCAGGACAACAACAACAACAAAACCAAACCGGACAACAAGCAGGACAACAACAACAACAAAACCAAACCGGACAACAAGCAGGACAACAACAACCACAGGGACCATTAGAACAATTAGGTGAATCTGTCGGTAACCTCATGGGACAATAAAAAAAAGCTTTTTTTACAATCTATAATTTTTTTCCCAAGTTATTTAAATTATTGTTATAAATTTTTTTTGTTTTTATCCTGCGTTTATACCCATATATTTAAAAAGGGATGTTACTACTAAAAACACGATTTTTTGTTGGTAGTTATTAAGCATGGTTTCTTATATTGCAAACGCAAAAAAGATACATATAACAGTAATAACTTTTCTGACAATATTCTTTAGATTATTGCCCATAATTATGTTGCATCATCAGGCAAACATCAAAATAACAACAATGTTGTCGTCTATTTAATAAGTAATGTTATTAAAACTTGAAAGAATTTAATATAATATTTAAAAATAGATCTTTTTTTTATTTCATTAGTTGGTTTTTTTAATACAATAAATGATGAACAATAAAAAATTGCCTATTAGGTATATCATAAGATATAGGGTAAACATCATGTTCACATTTGCAATTTCGTTTGAAATACAGAAATTCAATTAAATCCAACTTCACGCATTATGAGATTGAAACTATATCTCACTTACTACCACTTTAACATTCAGGCAAAATCGCATCTAAAGCAATTAATTGCCTTTTTGTTTATTGTTTGGATATAATTTTAAAAAAAGGAATCAAATTTTGGTTTTCAGCATTTTATAATACATCATCTACAATAACATACCCTCTGCAAACACGAACCAACTTGTAAAATTCTATGATTTAGATTAAAGATAACAACGACTCTTGATATAACAACCCCCCCCCTTTTAAAAAATAAGTTCTTATAATATAACAACTATTAATAATAATGGATAATATTGCAAAATTCATAGTTACTGCAAACACCATGGCTGCAGTATTGCCTGTAAACAGAATTAATGATATTTTAGGGGTGAAACAATAATATGGAAAAAGTATTTTCAATGTTAAAGCCATTTACTGAAGATAATGGCAAGCTAAAATTCTGCATAACTTGCGGCAACAAGGCTACAAGCGAAGCATTATTTGCTGTAGGTGATGGTGCTATACTAGTAGAAAAATACTGTGATACATGCGCAAAGAAGGAAGCCAGATAATATTTTTTAAATGCGATATTGCCCTTGGGCTAAAAGGCAATAAGGAAAATTATTTTAACAATCTTTCATTAACCCACTAATTTTATACTTTAAGATATAGATAACGTTAATTATAATTATTTGCGAAAAAAGGTTTCAATTCATCAAACACATTTAACACGGGCTTTCTTTTCAATAAATTATATTAATCATAATCATATGATTGTTATCCCATAATGAAAGTTAGGTTGGAAGACGGATTCCATATACAATATGATGAGTATGGAAGGAATGACAGTCCATTACACATATTGTTTATTCATGGTCTTGGATCATCGTCCATTGTATGGCGTGACATACCACAAGCTTTATCAGAAGTTTTTCATACAATAGCCGTTGACTTAATTGGTTTTGGTGGAAGCGATAAGCCAGACTCAGATTACACCATAAGTTATTTTTCCAGGTTCATCAAAAGTTTTCTTGGGCAAATAGGAGTAAAAAATTCAGATAAGATAATAATCATAGGTCATTCTTTGGGTGGCTACATAGCAGCAGAATACGCCATTGAGAATAAGCAGCAGATTGAAAAACTTGTATTGATAGACCCATCAGGTATGCTAAACCGGCCAACGCCTCTACTGGAGCAATACCTAAACGCGGCATTAGAAACTGATCCTATTTTAAGGTATACCAAGATAAAAAAGGTTTTTGAAAGTTTATTAGCACAGTCATTTAGACTTCTGCCTATTCTTGTAGATTTATTTATCTCAGTAATTGAAAAACCAGGAGCAAAGCATGCCTTTGAATCTGCTTTTAGAAATAGCACAACAACCCCTATCAATCCAGAAAGGTTAGAGAAAATAAAAGGTATCCCTTGCCTTATAATATGGGGTGAAAAAGATAATCTCATACCGTCAGATCACATCCATAAGTTCAAAGAGATTCTCAAAGATGCTGAAATTGTGATAATACCCGATGCGGGTCATTCGCCATTTGTAGAAAAAACAGCTGTTGTCTATCACAAGTTATTTTCTTTTTTAACTAACAATTGACAACCCCAATTGGATAAATCACATTACTTGTTCCGAGTTACCTACCGTAACTCTTTTTTATAAACAATCAGTATGTTTTTAGGACCAGAAACGAGAATAAAGATGAGTATTCAATGGTTATTTCCAAATTTATTAGGTGATTGTATTTGGATGAGAAACTAACAGATAAATTTGAAAGAATGTGGGAATGATTTTAAATTTTCACTATGAAAAAATGCATTTAAAAAAACAGAGTTATTTTGATTGTCTTTTTATTTTTGGTGCTTTTGGAATCAGCTATCTGTCACCAAACATATTAGCACATTATCACATGGTAAAAAGAGATATCCTATTTTAAAATAAATGGAAATTTTATTAGGTGGAAAACGATAAATTAATTATGTATGAAAACCAAAAGGTAAAATGCGCTTCGTGTGGTAAAATGTTCATACCCGAAACTAATGCTACATTGTGTCCTTCTTGTTCAAAGAAAGTCGACAACATGTGTTGAGTTTATTAGTTTTTACACAATACAATAAAAATATTTTTTTGGAATGTAGCAAACGAAATTTGAATTTAAATATATTTTGTTGGGTTACTAGTGATCAAGTTTTGGTTAGAGATAAACCATACTTCCAATCAGTTTTTTCCATATCGATTAGGAATGAAATGATACTATTTTTTAGTATTTCAATAATTCTTTGGCCTTTTTCAACAGTAGCTTTTTTAGGAGCACCTGTTGCACCAGTGTTTGTTAACTCATTGAATTTCCAATATATACGAATATCGTCTTTTGGTAGATTTGGTATAACTTGTTCTGGGGCATAGTGTGTATTTACCAAATCGGGCCTAACCGATAACATTGCGGAAGTTTCAGCTTCACCACCGTGCCCAAGGCCCTGCCATACCTTAAACAGATCTTTATCTTTTTGACCGGCCAACACCCACCATGACTCCAAACACGCTATCACGACATCTTCATTTTCATTTTTTACCTTTCTTGATGCAATTTCAATAGGTGCAATATTTCCATCATGTCCGTTAATTACCAGTATTTTTCTCACGCCATTCATTACAAGACTGAGGAGAATGTCCTCTATTAGTGACACCATTGTTGAGGGCTTCACACTCATAGTCATTTGAAAATTGTTATGGTGAGAGCTAACTCCATATGGAATAGCGGGAAGGAGAATGAGACTATTGTAAAGAGATCTTGTGTTGTCATTTTTTGATAAATCCGTGATCACATTTTCAACAAGTTTCCGGGGAAAGATAAAGTCAGAGCCAAATGGCATATGGTCTCCATGATTTTCACATGCACCGATCACAAGAATCGCAATAGTTTTGTCTGTGATTGTTTCTTTAACCTGGATTGCATTCATTTCTTCCAATAAGCAATTGTTTATTGTATTGGCCATATTGTTTTCTTAGGATATCTTTGGTTTATTCCTTACTTTGATAGTCATCCTCCCGTTATATTGAACCGTTGGAGCAACACTGCGCTTTATATCTAATTATTGTCTACAGTTAACAAAGGAAGATCTTTATAAATATATAGTCAAAACCGCCACTTTATATTTTGAAGAATAAAAATTACGCACAGTTATTAATTAATAATAATAATTGATTTGGTGAATTATTGTCTTAACATTAGTTTCAGTTATTGCTCTCAAAAGCATCTTTGCGGGTTTTCATTTAATTAAATTACCAATTTTTTTATGGATGAATGATTCAAAATGAATCAATTAGAAAAGAATGTTTTGCAAATAAAGCATATTGAAATTCATTTTATTTTTTTTTTGCTTATTCATTACATCATATATAGATATCATAGAATTTGGATTCGACTTTACAAAATATTTGAATAATTCAATTTTTTAAGATGAATTGATATGGAGCAAAACATTTTTCCTGCTTTATTTCTAGGGTATTTAGAAAAGATATGAAAGCCGCAGTGTTTAGATCGCACAATAGAGACCCAAACAAGGTTGTAAAAATCGAGGAGATTGATGTTCCCAAAATCAATCCAAATGAGGTATTGATAAAAGTTGAGGCAGCTTCTTACAATTATGATGACCTTTGGGCTATATGGGGGGAGCCAATAAAGGTTCCAATGCCACATATTTCCGGTACTGATATTGCAGGAACGGTAGCAGAGGTGGGTGAAAACGTAACATCCCTAAAGGTGGGGGACAGGGTTGTTTCCCATGCAAACCTGAGTTGTCGGGTTTGTGCCCTATGTACGTCCGGTAGAGAGTATGATTGTGAAAAGAGACTAGTCTGGGGATTTCAAACAGGACCCCTATGGGGTGGATATTGCCAATATACCCACTTGCCAGAGGTCAATGTTGCAAAGATTGATGATAATATGTCTTTTGAAGATGCCGCAGCAATTTCCATGGTTGGAATGACCTCATGGCATATGCTTGTAGGACGAGCCAATATCAAACCAGGACAAACGGTATTGGTAATGGGTGGGACAAGCGGAGTTGGCATAGTTGGGATACAAATCGCAAAACTGTACAATTGCAACGTAATTGCCACCGCTGGAAACAAAGAGAAAATGGACAAATGTCTTGAACTTGGGGCGGATAACGTTGTTAATCACAGGGAAGAAAACTGGTACAAGGAAGTCAGAAAAATGACAAACAAGAAAGGTGTGGATGTGATATTTGAGCACATAGGGAAATCAGTATTCCCTCAAGAAGTATCATTATTAAAAATGGGTGGAACCCTTGTTTCCACAGGATCCACGTCAGGGTACGACTCCACAATAGATTTGAGATATCTTTTCTTTAAAGGAATAACCCTAATGGGTGCAACCCAGGGAACAAAAGCTGAACTTGAAGAAGTATTGTACTGGACCTCCAAGGGAAAACTCAAACCACTGATAAATGTAGTATTGCCTTTTAGTGACATGGTCAAAGGACATACAATGATGGCGAATGGCGAACAGATAGGAAAAACAATCACAACACCCCAAAAGCTTTAACGTATTGATATTTAACACACATGCAAAAAAACACATTAAAAAAAACTTTTTTAGGTAGAATCATTCTGATTTATTTCAATCTTTATTCCTTGTTAAGACAGTATCTTACAAAAGTTAAAAATAGATGATTAAAACTTTGATTTGTTGAAAAATAAGTGTTTTATTCAATTTTTAAAGATAGATACCTTTTTGTTATGACCATACAACAAACAACAATTACTAATCAATCCAAAATTATTCAATTTAATTGATTAACATAATTGATAATTCATAGTAAACATCCAGTTATAAGATAATACGTTTCCAGGATTAACGATAAACACGTTATAATATCTTTAATCTTTTTTTAATCTTTTATCTTTTAACAATTGTAAAAACAAAACTTAAGAGGACAACACTATAATCTTGCCATTATCCAAAATATCCTTTTTTGAGTCTTGTTTTTCTATTGTCAAAGGGTTACAAGTTTTTAAAAATGGGCATCTGATGCATTTCCACTCCTCAGCGACCTTTGGAAGATCTATAGGGTTTTTAGAGCCTAGCGCAGACCTTAGAATAGAAACACGCAAGCGGATTTCATCCTTTAACAGTTCACGTATGACAGAGTCTTTCTCCAATATAACTGTCCAAGTCTCAAGCTCTGGAAGTTTATTTTCTCCGGTTTCGTTATTAACCAAAGGAGAAAAGAAATAGTCACCTTTTTCGTCTCTCTTTATCCATTGGAGCTTTCTGTTTGAAGCATAGCGAATGCACAAAACGCCCGCATCAAATCCCGATATTATGAGATAGTACAAAAGCTGGCGCAAGTATCCTTTGAACTTTGGATTGTCAGGTGTTAGCCTCTCAAAACTTTTAGTGTCTT
>JACDHC010000011.1 GCA_013821245.1 Candidatus Nitrosopumilus sp. | reverse complement strand
ATATAAAGCTAAATACAAATTGCCATGATATATTGTTTATTCTTTTTACCTTTTAATTTTTTTTTATTTTTTTGTATGATAATGAAATAAGGGAACATTTTATTTGGATGCAAATATTATAAACGAATAACATTCTGCAAAATTATTCTATAGATTTTGTACCATAAAAACTATCGGTATTTAATTTGGAAAGAGAATAACAGTAACTAGTATCCCAACTTTGATATAATTGATTTCTATTATGGTTTGTGATTACCATGAGTAACATAACAAAAAATCATAAAGTGGGCATATTCGCAATCTTCCTCGCATCAGCATTATTGATGGGAACAATCTCTGCAACAGGAATTGACTCTGCATTCGCAAATAAATCAGACCAAAAAATCGAGCAAGAAAACGAAATCGAGCAAGACTCATTCTGTGTTGACGCCGGAGCCGGAACTGCTGCTCCAGGTAACGGACCAAATCGCGGATCTTCCGAAGGAAACTGCAACAACATGGCATTAGCATTGAATTACAATACAGGCAACATAGCCGGCGGACAAGACTAAAACCCAATTTTTTTTTCTTTTTTAATTTAAAAGAATAAACAATATAACTATCCAAGTGTTTTAGATTTAAATCTGTTAATAAAATCTGTTATTAATTGCATTATATAAACAAAGTTATGACACATATGTAATAAAATATCGCTTGCTTGAAGGTATAACATGTGCAAGAGCCTGTTTTTAGGGTTATTTGTTGCAACAAATATATAGATTGATATTTTTTAAATAATCCGATGTACTTTGGATCGTTTGTTTGTGCATATATGTAAACTACTGTTTGCTAAACCTTGGTGAATTAAATAAAAACCAATTGGGCATTCACCCATTTTACAAGGAATTTGTCCAACAGCGTTGTTTTATCTGATAATCTTTGGCAAAAAAGAAAGAAAGAGTGTTATTTTTTAATTTAAATGCGAATAAACATTAATTAACATCAAAAACCCATTTCTGAACAAACAGATAAAATAATAGGCATCAACACACCTTTGTTATTCATAAAACAATGATTTGCTGTGTTATGATGTGCGGCGGTAAAGGAACGAGATTGAAAAAAACCATGGGTTTGAATATCGAAAAGCCCATGGTAAAACTAAAGAATAAGCCCTTGATAGAATATTTAATAAACATATTAATACAATCAAATAAATTCAAAAGAATATTTGCTGCGGTTAGCTGTAATACCCAAAAAACCAGGGAATTCGTAAAATTAAATTACGGGGATAAGATCACGTTGATGGAAACATCAGGCAGAGGATATTCCGAAGATTATCTGAAAATAATCAAATATTTTAAAGATATGGAAAACGAAAAAAAACATGACAACATAAAAAAAATCCTGTTTTTGCCTATAGATGTTCCTTTAATCTCATTGGATGTACTAACGCAATTGACCTCCATAAATCAACAAAAACCGTGCCTAACTATAGTTTTAGAAAAGGGGTTTGTAAAAAACACCGGAATATTGCCATCATCATATGGGTTTATGAGTGGCAATAAAGATTATTGTTATTCCGGTATATCTATAATAGACATCAAAAGGATTGATGTGGATATCAACAGCACTGGAAAACTTGCTTTAATAGAGGAGGAATACAAAATTTTAAACCGCCCTGAAATAGCTTGTAATACAAATACACTGTATGATTTAAAAACTGCAGAAAAACTTCTTCTAAACGAAGCATAATACTATTATTATATTATATTATTAATCCATGGTTTCAACAATTTTCCCTAGTATTTTAGCATGACCGCCGGTATTTATAACTAAATCTGTGCTGCATGATTTGCATTGTATTGTTTTTGTACTGTATGTGTATAAAATCATGGTTTCCTGGCAGTTTTCACATTCTATTTTCACAAAATTACTGCGAGGTTTTGGTATCATTATGTTGTGTTTTTTCATTATGTTCTTACACCTCTGTATGGCCTATAATTAGGCTTGTATTTCCAGCTTTCTGATTCGTCTGCCTTCTCTCATTGATTTGCGCTGACAGGTTTTACAGCCATATCTTAGCGTGATTTTTTTGGTGGTTTTTGCAGTTCTTTTTAACTCCGGGAACTTTTGACCACCGTAGCCTTTCTTGTCTTCGGCGTGTCGTAATGCACCCTGTGCGCCTTTTCTGTCTTTGCCTTTTTTATAGATTGAAACCGATTGAATAGTATGGGTTTTACATTTGGGGCAAAACTTTCGCATTTCCTTCTGCATTTTCATATGTAAACTTCAACCTGTGGGTAATTTAAAGTAAAATGGTTTATCGTTGGTATGGACGCATTTATTAGATATCCGTAATGTTACGTGCATTATGGAATATGCCAAACCAAAAGCAAAAGAGTTTGTTGTATTTATGTCACTTTAAAAAATGGCGCATTACAAAACTTATATACATGCTTGTCGATAAAAATTTTAATTATGTTGGCAAGTTTACTACAAATTTCGTTCAATTCAGAGGCATGGGGAGTATGGGTACCTTTAGCAACAGGTTTAGGCATTGGTTTGGTCTATGCTTTGATCTCTGCAGCAAGAAAATCTAGATAAAATCCCATTTTATTTATTTTTATATTAAAAATCATTTATTTTTTCCCACTCATACAATAACCGTGAAACTACAACATGTGCCTCCAAACTAAGATCCGATACAGAGTACATGTTATCAATACATGATTCTATATCTTTTGAAAAATGCCCTCTTGGAAACCCACCAATAACAACACAGGGGTTTTTAAACTGAAACAGTTCTTTACAAACGCCACCAAAGTTTTTGAAAATGCCAGTGGTTGAAAAACCTATCACAACATCGGGCTTGATTTTTATTTCAATCATGTGAGAAAAACTGAGATTATCGCTTAATTCTAAAAGCAGGGTTCCATCTTTTGCAACTATTTTTTTATTCTCAATCAGATCCAATACAAGTCCTTCAAACCTAGAATAGGATTTTGGAATTCTTAAATAGTCCCCTATCTTTATTACTTGATTGTTTATAGTATGAACAAAAACTTTCACATGATTTTTTTTAAATAATGGTGTGGCAAGAACATTCAGTAGGATGATGTGCAGGATATCTGGCCTTCCCCTCTTGTAATTTTCTTTTAAAGCGCTTGATACAATAGCAAAATGGTGAAAAGTTCTATCCAATAATATTTCGGTAGGTTTTTTTCCGCTATCTCTAATTTTTTTTAAAGATGGGTGCTGAAATATTTCAATTGGCATAGTTTCTAATGCTGTATCTGCAATAACCAAATTTAGCAACTGATTTAAATAAAAATAAAAATTATTTGTTATTTAAAGTTATTATATTGATCCTGCATCAAATAAAATAAATAAAAACACTCCAATATGAAAAAGAACAACAAAACAAAACAATTAGCTTTACAGAGAGTTTGCGATTTACTAGACAATGCTTTGCACACACCGGATTATTTTACAATTGAACATATCGACACAGCCAAAAAAATTATCACAAAATATAGGCTAAAAATGCCTTTTGAGTACAAAATGCTTTTTTGCAAAAATTGCAAAAGGTTTATTGTTCCAGGAAAAGATTCTAGAATACGAATAGGGAAATCAAGGGTCAAAGCCCTAAGGATAACGTGTAAAATATGCGGACACACATACAGAAAAATTATCAAAACAAAATATGGTGTATAAACCATGTAAATGGATAAACCCCAGAAAGAATCTAAAACAAAACAAAACAAAACAAAACCAAAGAATAATGATTTATAAGGGAAAATCAATGGATTAAATTTGTAATAGACATATGGCTAAAATTTTCGATGTACCTGCAGATGACTTGATATCGAGATTGTCAGAACAGCTAAAAAAAGATAAAAAAATAAATCCTCCACAATGGTCGTATTTTGTCAAAACAGGGACTCACGCAGAAAAAATGCCCCAAAACAAAGATTGGTGGTATACGCGCTGTGCCTCGCTTGTAAGAAAAGTTTACTTGCATGGCCCTATTGGGATTTCTGACTTGAAAAGCTATTATGGTGGCAGAAAAAGAATTGGCTATAATTTGGACCATCATAAGGATGCTGGAGGTGCGATAATAAGAAAAGCACTCCAACAGTTAGAATCCGCAGGATATATTGATAAAAAGAATAATGGGAGAATGATTTCAAATGATGGAATGAAAAGGGTTGATAGGCTTGCCACGGATATATTTAAGGAGGTTTGTAAAGATAACGAAAACTTACAAAGATATGCCTAAAGGGGTCTAAAAAATGTCTGGTCCCCCTCCACCACAACAACAGCCATCTGACGAAGAGATTAGAAGACAACGGGCCGAAGCTGAGGCAATCAAACAAAAAGCACTTGCAATGCTGTTGGATTCTGAAGCCAGACAAAGACTTACCAACATAAAAATGGTAAAACCTGATCTTGCATCAGCTGTAGAAAACTATTTGATAAATGCAGCTACCACTGGGAGATTAAATAGAGCACTAACGGATAATGAACTAAAACAAATTCTTTTAAGCATACAGCAACCCAAAAGAGAGTTTAAAATAAATAGATTGTGACAAATATTTGTAAATTGTTATATTTTGTTATTATTAGTTATTTTTAAATTTATTTTTTAGTTAGGTATATTAAGGTTTTATAATATCCTTTTCCCATGAAGGCAGCTGTTTTTAGAGAATATGACAAAGATCCTACGAAAGTAGTAAAAATTGAAGATGTTGATGTCCCAAAAATAAAACCTAATGAAGTTTTAATAAAGGTGGAATCATCTGCATACAACTACAATGATTTGTGGGCCATATGGGGAGACCCAGTAAAAACACCTCTACCGCATATTTCAGGCAGTGATGTTGCAGGCACTGTTGTTGAGGCCGGTGAAGATGTTACCAAGTTTCAAGTTGGAGATCGGGTGGTATCCCACTCTAACATGAGTTGCAGAGTGTGTGAACTTTGCACTTCTGGCAGAGAGTATGACTGTAAGGATCGAATGATATGGGGATTCCAAACTGGACCATTATGGGGGGGATTTGCACAATACACTCATTTACCAGAAGTCAATGTTGCCAAGCTGCCCGAAAATGTCTCATTTGACGATGCGTCGGCAATATCAATGGTGGGAATGACTGCATGGCATATGCTAGTTGGTAGAGCCAAAATCAAACCAGGCCAATCAGTCCTTATAATGGGTGGGACCAGTGGTGTCGGTATGGTTGGCATTCAAATAGCTAAGCTTTACAATTGCAACGTAATTGCCACCGCCGGAAACCAGGAAAAAATGGACAAGTGTTTGGAGTTGGGTGCCGATAATGTGGTAAACCACAGGGAGCCAGATTGGTACAAAAAAGTAAGGTCTATGACAAAGGTAGAAGGTGGTGTAGATGTGGTGTTTGAGCATATTGGAAAAAATGTTTTCCCGCAAGAGGTTGGTTTGCTTAAAATGGGTGGAACACTTGTTGCCACAGGAGCTACCACTGGTTATGACTCTACAATTGATTTAAGGTTTTTGTTCTTTAAGGGAACAAATCTTCTTGGCTCAACACAGGGAACGAAGGCAGAATTGGACCAGGTAATTCATTGGGTAAGTAAGGGTAAATTAAAGCCATTGATACACACAACATTACCGTTTTCAAATATGGCTGAAGGCCATGTTATGATGGCGGGTGCAGAGCAAATAGGCAAAATCATGACCTCACCGCAAAAACTCTAATTTTTTTTATCATTGAATATATTGGATAAAAGCCGTGGGCATCTCGAGAAGTTTAATATTCATACCTGGAAACAACCAAAGGTTTTTGGATAAATCAAAAACCATTAATTCGGACATAGTTTGTTTTGATTTAGAGGACTCTGTCCCTTTTGAAGAAAAAGAAAATGCAAGAAACCTTGTAAGCAAAACAATACATGATATTGGTAGGTCAGACGCATCTAATGAGAAGATTGTGGTTTCTGTAAGAATTAACGCACCTGACTCTGAATTGGCTATGGATGATTTAAAAAAAATCATATTGGATGGAATTGATGCTATAGTAATACCCAAAGTTGAAACAGACTATCAGATTGCCAACATATCAAACATTGTAAAAACTTTGGAAAAGGAAAACAACATTCCAAATGGTTTTATAAAACTGATTCCTTCGATTGAATCTGCTTTGGGGGTTGTAAATGCCTACTCAATAGCAAAATCAGACCCGCGAGTATCGTCCCTTGTGTTTGGGATTTTTGATTTTTTGCATAACATGAAAATTGATAGCAACGATGATGATATTTTGACTGGTTATTTGTATGGCAGGGCAAAAGTACCCGTTGATGCAAGGGCCGCAGGGGTTGACTCAATTGACTCTATTTGGCAAAACATTGGTGATATGGATGGTTTGGAAAGGGATTTAGTTTTTGGGAAAAAATTGGGGTATACCGGAAAGTGCATAATTCATCCCTCCCAAATAAACCTGGCACACAGGGTTTTCGCTCCATCACAACAAGATATACAATGGGCAAAAAAAGTAATATCAATCCTTGATGAGTTTGCATATGAAAAAACAGGAAGGACAACGGAAACGACAAAGATAGGTGCTGTAAATCTGGAGGGAAAAATGATAGATGCTGTGCACTATAAACAGGCAAAGAGAATCCTGGAATCTGTCAACCAATAAACAATTTTTGGCTTTTCCTAATTAAAACAATATTCAAATTATATTATATTGTGCTGTATTATAAATAAAGCATGTTTACCGGAATTGTGGAGGATCTGGTGGTAATTGAGGAAATAAAAAAAACCGTTACGTCCAAAAAAACCAAAATAAGCGAAATTGAAGACAAAAACAGATATCACACTGAAATAACAATAAATGTTGAAAAAATGAAAAAACTAATAGTTGGTGACAGCATTGCAATAAATGGGGTTTGCTTGACAATCACCAGATTAGATAAGAATATGGCTATCTTTCAGATTATTGATGAAACTATTAAAAAAAGCTGTTTTTCGTATGTCAAAAAAGGAGACAAAGTCAATATAGAGAGAAGCTTAAAGGTGGGGGGCAGACTTGAAGGGCATTTTATTTTGGGACATGTTGATTGTATTGGAAAAATAGAGAGAATTGAAAAAAATGACATGGGCAGTAAAATTACCATAGAAATCACAGACAAGGACATCTTGCACCTTATCGCCCCAAAAGGATCGATCACAATAGATGGAATAAGTCTAACTGTTGTAAACATGGTAAACGATAGGGTGGAAATTGCTCTAATCCCCCATACTTTGGAAAATACCACATTAGGCATAAAAAACATTGGGGATTTTGTAAACGTGGAAGCAGATATTCTAGCGCGGTATGTGTCAAATATCTACCAAAATATTGGTAATAACAAAAAAAACAGTAAAACATATTAACAATTGTTACACACAAAAAAATACGGTTGTCAAAAATATCTGAAGCAGTAACAGCGCTAAAAAATGGAAATTTTGTTCTAATCCACGATGAGGCAAGCAGAGAAAACGAAACTGATATGGTTGTTTCTGCCGAAAATATTTTACCTAGACATATCTTAAGAATGAGAAAGGATGCAGGAGGCCTTATCTGCACGGCAATATCAGGGGAACTTTCTCTAAAACTGGGATTGCCATACATATATGACGTTCTAAACATTTTTGGAAAGTCAAATAAATCTATTTCTTTGTTAAACAAAAATACCTCACCATATGGGGATAAACCATCTTTTTCGATCACACTGAATCATAAAAACACATACACGGGAATAACTGATTATGATAGAGCATTAACGATTTCATCATTAGCCAAAATCTGTAAGGAATTGGGAAAAAAAACTGAAAATGATAATGCAATAATTGAAGAATTTCAGAGTAACTTTGTAACGCCTGGCCATGTACCGATCTTGATAGCCTCAAAAGGGCTTATCGAAGAGAGAATGGGCCATACAGAGATGTCTGTTTTTCTTGCAAAAATTGCAAATGTTGCAAACGTGACCACAATCTGCGAAATGTTGGATCCCGCCAACTATAAAGCATTATCATACAAAGATGCCTGTAAATACGCTCAAGATAACGACGCCGCAATACTTGAATCAAAAGACCTGTTAGCATATGCAAATAATGTATTATAAAGCATGAGTAAAATAAAAATAGGGATAGCGGTTGCGGATTTTAACAATGAAATTACATTGTCGATGTTAAATGAAGCAAAAAGACATGCTCAAAACCTTTCTGTAAAGGTTACATATGTCTGCTTTGTTCCAGGTGTTTTTGATATGCCTTTAATGGTTGAGGAGATGCTGAATAAAAAAGATATTGACGCTGTAGTAACTTTGGGCGCAGTGATAAAGGGGGAAACCGGACATGACAGGGTGATAGCAAATAATACCGCAAGGCTTTTGGGGGATCTTTCGTTAAAGTACCGCAAACCTGTCGCACTGGGTATTAGCGGGCCAGAAATGACTTTTGAACAAGCTAAAGATCGGATAGTACCTGTATCCCATCATTCCATTAATACTGCTATATCAATGGTTATAAAATTGGGAAAGATTAAAAAAAATAGGTTAAAAAATAAAGGAATAAAAATAATAGATTAGCGTGACATATCAAACAACAATAATTAAATTAGAAGGATATGGTCCATGGACATTAGGCTTAGGCAGCGATAGGGAGTACCATCTGCAAATATTACAATCAAAAATATATGCCGAGTTACAGGAATTGTTTTCCAATAATAATGGAATAGTGTTTTCCAATCGATTTGATGAATTTGTTGCTGTTACAAACAAAATTGACGTTGATGTTCATAGAAAGATATATGAGCAATTTTCAAAGAATAACGAAAAAATAGGCATATCAATGACCATCGGAATTGACGAAACACCATTGGGGTCAAATAAAAAGGCTCACTTTATAAAAAATAAAAAAGAGTATTTGATTGATTCTAATATCTATGGGGCCAATAAAAATGAGTTCAGTGAGCTTAACGCAATTGACACCAAAACAACAATGAACGATGATTATGGTGATTGTGATGATGTTAAAATCCTTCACATGGACATTAACAATTCCACTGCAATAACCAGTGATTTGTCATCTTATGAGATAACAAACTTGATTATCAATTTATATTCAAATATCTCAAACATCTTTTTGCAAGAGGAAAGCTTGGCATTTTATTTGGGGGGGGATAACTTTATGATAATTGCGAAAAAAAACATGACAACGGAAAAAGTCAAGGAAATTGTTGATTTGATAACCACATCAACAAAAATAAATCTAAATTGTGGGATTGGTAACGGAAAAACGGGTAGGAAAGCAGCTGAAATGGCGACCAAATCGTTAGATGAAATACGAAGAATTAGAAAAAACGGCACAATAATCCATGTTTATGAAGCAACTTGACCACGGTCATAAAAAAAGCCAATATTTTATATGGTATCGAATTACAAATAATAGAAAATGCGATAATAGTTGTAAACAATCAGGGTGTGATAGAAAAAATTGGAAAAAGTTCGCATTTGACTGAGGGTGCTTATTATTCTAACATAATAGAAAACAAAGATACATGTGTCATTAATGCCGAAGGTTACATGGTAATACCTGGTTTAGTGAATTCACATACTCATATAGGGGATGCCATAGGAAAGGACATATCGTCAAATGCAGATCTTGATACAAGGGTTAATCCAAATCGGAGCATAAAAAAAACCATATTGGAAAAAACAGAAACTGAGCAGTTAAAACAGTCAATGAAAAACACTGCTATATCCATGCTAAACAAAGGAATAACAACATTTGTTGATTTCAGAGAGGGCGATTTAAATGGGGTAAAACTGTTAAAAACAGCAACACAGGACATACCCATAAGGAATGTTATCTTGGGGAGAATAGATTTTAATGATTTTTATGGAGATGCCGGAGATAGCGCAGAGGTTACTACTGCTACTGAAACCATGGATAACAATACTTTTGATGATGATGGATGTGTTGGAAACAAATTAAAAAACAAAGAAGATGTACTTAAAAGGGGTAAAGATATGTTGAATTTGTGCAATGGGTTTGGAATTAGCGGTGCAAATGAATGCAATGATGAGATTTTGGCAATTTATAGAAATATGGCTATGGAATCAAACAAACAGAACATATGCAATAAAAAGGAAAAACCGATAATTGCAATCCATGCCGCAGAATCTGATGAGGCAGTTAAAGAGTCATTGAAAAAGACTGGAAAAACGGAAATAGAGAGAACAATACACACGTTGAATCCGGATTTATACGTTCACTTGACAAATCCGAAAACATCCGATATTGATTTGCTGCACTCTGCCCATAAGGGTGTTGTAATATGCCCAAGAGCAAACGGTGTGTTGGGTGTGGGTTTTCCCCCAATCAATGAGATGCTAAAACGAGGACTCACTATAGCTATAGGGACTGACAATATCATGTTGAACTCTCCGGATATGTTCAAAGAAATGGATTTTCTGATAAGGAGCCAAAGAGCCTATGAGAAAAACATTTCGTTCCTTGATGCAAAAATGGTTCTCCAAATGGCAACTGTTAACGGTGGAAAAATACTTAACAGGAATATAGGGCGCATAGAAAATGGGTATCAGGCCGACTTGATTTTCATAGATGAATATGATATCGACATGTACCCAATGCACGATCCATACATGTCAATAGTCAGCAGGTGTTCGGAAAGAGCAATAAAGGCAACAATGATTAACGGTAGGTTTGCACATGACAAGTCAAACATAAATTAGTGTAGGCAAAGGCATTGTTTGTTGTAATAAATTCAGCAATAAGCGTGGATGGAAAAATTTGCACCAAGACTGGGGAATCAAAGATTTCGTCCGATTTGGATCTCAAAAGGGTTCATAAATTGAGATGTAGTGTGGACGGAATACTAGTGGGGATATCCACAGTATTGAAAGACGATCCCCTTTTAAGTATACGGCTTATAAAATGCACAAAAGCAAAAAAAACCCCTACGCGCATTATCATAGATAGCAATGCAAGGATTCCACTTGATTCGAAAATCGTAAAAACTGCAAAAGACATTGATACTGTAATTGCAGTAACGAAAGGTGCCCCTAGAGATAAATTAGACATGTTGAGGGCAAATAATTTAAGAATAATTGTTTCAGGTGAGCAAGGAAAAAAAGTAAACCTGGATAAGGCATTTGGACAATTAGAAACTAAATTTGGGATTAAAAAAATCTTGGTTGAAGGCGGTGGGGAGATAAACTGGTCTATAATTAAAAATAATCTATTTGATGAGATAATAGTCACCATTTCTCCGTTGATAATTGGGGGGAGAGATGCAACTACACTGACAGAGGGAATAGGTTTTGACAAAATAAAAAAATGTGTAAAGCTGGAATTGTCAAAAATACACAAAAGCAATAATGGGGAGATAGTGGTTCATTATAACAATATTGGGAAATGACGGTAAATGAAAAGTTATTTTGCTGTTGTTGTTTCTGTGCTTAGCTGATCTATTTTGAATCTTAATGCATCTTTTAACTTGTTGTTATCCACCATGTTTAGTGGTTCATTACATACGGGACACTTAAAAAAAAGCTCAATTGCGTAATCGAACTTAATCCTGTCACATTGTTGTTTTCCACAATGATAAAACTCTGAAGATTCTTCATACTCTAACCTGCTCTGCAATTTTTCCAATATTTTCTTTTTTTGGTTGTCGATGAAATTATCTACATGATCTCTTTTAGCGCGCCACCTATACACAAACCATCCCTTTTTTTCATCCTTTACCCGTATGCCGGTTATCAGGGCTTTACCAAATAAGTCATATAAAACCTTACGAATGATGTTTATTCTAAGACCTGTTGCTATGGCTATCTCTTCGTCTGTAGAGTCTTCAGCCTTCAATAATGCCTTTGCAACCTGATTGTACTCCTCTCCCCCTATTAACGATGCAATTTTTATAAATGGATCTTCAGTATCAACATTTCGCATAAAGGTGATTTATATGTGTCAATTAAAGATATATAGTTTCCTAATCGCGAAAAATTAAATGTTTAAAATCCTAAAAAATAAACAAGGTTGATTCTTTATTATTTTGGACTCTTAAAAATATCATTATGGCATAAAGCTACTTCAGTTTTTGTTGGCTCCTCATGGAAATAATTTGGCTCCTGTTCAGTTTCACTGTTTTTTACGGATTTTTTTATGCATGAGAAAAACTCAGTTACTTTTGTATTGAGTTCCGAATCTGTTGAGGTTAGTGGCAGAAGCGCTACCCTTTCTTTAGCAAAGGATTTCTCAACACCTGTATTCGAAACTAGCATGCCTACCAACACTAGTATTGAAAAGGCGCCTACAAGTTTTAATGGCATTTTTGTTTTTTTAGCACATTTGGTGAAAAACATACCATATTTTTTTATTCTAACCTTTTATGCCATTCGTTCAATGCTATAGCAACATATGTGATAATAATTCTCATAATCATTTCCTTTTTAACATTGTTTTGTAAAGTTTGTCGATAGGATAATAAGAACAATATGATGATGTAAAAGGCAAAAGGCACATACGACAAAAAATTGGCTCTTTTTTTTTCATTAGGCTAGTAGCACCGTATTAAATTGATCTTAAAATATCGATTCAGACAATGACAAGAGAATAAAAAGCACCAATTATTTTTAACTTAGACCGGAATGCAAATCAACACATGTTTTTTGCGTCCTTTTCCTCTCAGTTGTGGGAATCATTTAACTTGCCCAAAAACTGAAACACGGCCGAATAGTCCTTTTCTCCTAAATCATTACAATTATTGGCGGCCCGAAATAACTGTTGTGATAAGCTGGTAATGGGCAAAGATATCTGTAACGATTGAGCGGTCTCCATAACCAAATCCAAATCTTTGAGCATGTTTTTCAGAAAAAATGAGGGGGAAAAATCGTTTTTCAGGATTTTTGGACCTTTGCTTTCGCTAATCCCTGTCTTAAGCTTAGTCAGGTTGAATATCCTCAAATATGTCTCTGGATCTATGCCAGAGTGTTTTGCAAAAATAATTCCCTCTGAAAATGCCAAAGAGATGATGGCTATGTTAAGGTTCAATGCCAATTTTATGGAATTGGATACTCCATTGTCCTCACCAAAATAGAATATGTGCTTTGAAACTTTGTTAAAAATGCTGTGCATTTTTTCAAATGATTTTTTATCTCCGCATACCATTGATATTAATTCCCCGTTTTTTGCGTCGGAGGGACCACCCATTACCGGGGCACTTAGAAATGACATGCCTTTTTTTTCCTTTAGCAATTTTGAGCAGTAGAACGATTGGTCTGGCCTAATTGTTGTACAATCTGCGATAATCAATTCACTGTTGTTACTCTCAACTATTCCTTGTTTGTTGAAAAGAACATCATTTAGTGATTCAAAGTTAGTGACGCATGTGACAATATAATCACTTTCATTAGCCAGGGAACATGGGTTGTCAAAAGACTTTGCCCCCATTTTTTCAAAATATCTTAGTTTCGTTTTATCCCTGTTGTATATATTGATTTTTGTCCCCTGATCGATTAACCGTTGTGTGATGCCCGCGCCAAGCATGCCAATTCCTATGATGCCAACTGTTTCATTGTAATCTGAGGCCATAATTTTTTACTTTCAAAAACATTTTTAAAGTTATAGTTTATTGATAAAAAAAAGAAAAGAGGAAGAATAAATAGAAAACAAAATAGAACTACAAACTGATAATGACATATACGCTTTTGATGGGAAATAATTTTATTTCAAATAGCCCCAAGAAAATAAAATTTTATGACAAAATACTTTTTGTCTTGAACCAAAAAGGCCCTGATGCTAATGATGCTCCTTTAATTTCAGCAAAAATTACCAATAACGACAATAAAACGATAGTTGAAGTAAACGACAACAACTGTGGTTATTGCGATGCTAAATTAATAAAAAAAAGAGACAGCAAAGAACATGTTCTGATAACCGATGAGAACGGTGAGATCATGTTTGAATCCAGAATTTTGGATAAAAACACTATACTTGTAAGTGGGGTGTTCAATATAGATAAAAACCAGAAACTGGTAGTTACACAAAATTATATAACACTACCATCAGGAAAATGGATTATGCATGACCGAATCAATTCAAACAATAAGGACATTGTGATTAGTGATGATGGGATTAGGGTATCTGACTAACACATGTGAACTCTAAAAAATATTTTTTCCCAAATAGTTTAAATCCTTTTTTCCTTTTCGGCAACCCATGTTCCGGATTTTTTAGCAAACATTACAGTACCAATAAATTTGCCGCCCCTGTATACTTTTCCGTATTCCTTGCTCATCCCAAACAGGGACTCCAAAATATTGCCCTTTTTATGATATCCTGATTCAATGACCTTGATGTTCAATTTTGAGCTTACCTTTCTAATTGCGTTTCTAGCAACAGGCCAATCGCCTTCCCATCCAATAAGGTTAAAATTTCCGAAGTTTAATGTATTTAGAGAACTCTCTGATATGGATATTTTAAGTGGTTTTTTATTTTTGGCAGTAAACCCATTTATCCAATTGATTGCTGCTTCACCCTTGCCTTTTTCTATGGCGAAATTGTTAGAACTAGCCACTCATATTCACACACAATACAGCATTCCATCAAAAATATATAATATTTTATTTCCGAAAAGACATGCATTGACCGTTCTGGTGTCACCATACAAAAACAGCATCCTCACATAATTTAACTGACAACTCAAGGTTGTTAGTTTTAACCATACAAAACAAGGTTATTTGCAATGCCTTTTTTTGTTGATTGACTTGCCTTACACATCCTGTGTGCATTCACATCCAAAGAATTTTTGGAAACTGCGATGCATTACTTGCTGTGGTGTCAGTTACCGTTTTGACTGCCCTCTACTCTGTGACAAAAGTGTGTTATGCCGGTGATGGTGACAGTGATATCAAACAGCATAACCTGACTATTTCGTTTGTCGCACCCATTACGTCTCCTGAAACCCCACCGATATTTTTTTTTGATATGTATGTTATTAAAAAACAACAAAGCATTCCGATGATAAATGTCTGTAATACTGGTTGAATCAATTGCCCTATCAGCATTATTAAGGCAAGTGTTATGATTGTGGAAATGATCATTTTCCATCTTGATTTCATGTTTTTTGTAAAAGGGGAGCTATAGCCTTCCCATGCAGATTCCGAAAGAAAGGCTTGTGCCACCATGGCGTATTTTGCAATGATTTCAGAGATTAAAATCGAGGCAATCAATTTTTCTATTCCGGTAAATGATGAGATTGTTACTGTCATTCCTATAAAATACGATATGATTGCCACTGTCCCCGCAGCGCCCACCATGGGGTCGTGAATTACCCTGTATTTTTTTTCCTTGTTGCCCTTTACCATTAACCCATCCGAAAAATCTGCAAGGGCGTCTGTGTGATGTATACCTGTGATAATTACCAGAAAACAAGTAATTAAAAAACCTGATACCAAACCGCTAAAAAAATGAAATGATGTGATTACTACCGGTATGCTCAATATTCCAATAACTAAGCCTACTATGGGGAACAGATGCATGTTTTTGGATATATTCTCCAAATTGGCATTGCTTGAAAATTTATGTACCGGCATTATTGTTAAAAATGAAATTATTTCTATTAGGGACCTAATAACCAAAAAACATCGACCACCAATTAACACTATTCAATAAGATAATAACTGGAGACAGGAAACTAGCTATGAATATTAGGGTGGCAATCTTTGTTATCTTCAATGAGGTTTTACATTTTTCTATAGTTATGTTTTCTGTGGCGTCTCCGAGTTTATAATAATTTATCTTTTCCAGTTGGATGTTTAGGGCCCCGGCAACTATCGACATCGGTATCCCCGCATTCAAACTCTCTGTATTTCTTCCATCTCTTTTGCAGATTGAGATGGATTTTTTCCAATCTAGCTTTAGGATCAGGGAAGATGTGACTAAAAAAAATATTGATAACCTTGCAGGTAATAGATTCATTATTGTATCCATTTTTGCAGACATCCACCCTATATCCCTATAGTAGGTGTCTTTGTAGGCTATCATTGAATCGAGGGTGTTTACAGTCCTGAACATGATTGCCCCAGGAATGTTTAAAATTCCATAATAAAACAAAGGAGATGAAATACCATCCACAAAACTTTCAGCAACGCATTCTACGCAGGCAGACAGTATTTTTTCTTCGGACAGTGTTTTTGTGTCCCTGCTAACAATTTTTGATAAATTAAAGCGTGCACTCTCAATGTCCTTATTCTCAATGTCCTTTAAAATGTCACTGATGTGCTTGTCCATCGATTTTATTGAGAACGTTAATTTTAGTAAAACAGAGGACAATAGAATAAATGCTATTATTCCCAATAAATGCAATGATGATACTAATATCAGGTAAGATAACATTCCTGTTACAGATGTTAAGGATATTGCTAAAATGGACCCATAAATTCTTTCTTGTAGCCCCCCAGTGGGTGTTTTTTTATTTCCTTTTTTTTTTATTTGGTTTGTAAAAAAACTTATGGTTTTTCCTATCCAAACAACTGGATGAATACGGTTTGGTGGTTCTCCAATTATATAGTCAAAAGAGACTGAAAAACAAATTATCAGGATGATTATCTCTTGAAATAGGTCTGTCATTTGCTATTCTGTTTCATTTTAAAATATACCTTAAAATGTATTCGATATTTATTGTAGATTCTATTAATTTGGAAACTTTGTCTATTTCTGTATTTATTACCTCTGGTTTTTTGGTGTGATTTGTGCCATTTGTTTTTTTGTGACCATCCAGTGTGTCTTCTTCGGGAATGTTGTGATTTAATTTGGGAATGACTCCTAAAATCGGCTTTTTGGTTTTTGATTCGATTCTTTTTATTGCCGGTGCTAAAATTTGTTTATCTCCGCGAAACTTGTTGATTAGGATTCCTTTTATCAACTCTCTATGTTTTGGTTTCAGCAATAAAAGTGTCCCTAGAATGCTAGCAAAGCATCCTCCCCTCTCAATATCCGCAACCAGAATAACGGGTGCCTTTACTTTTTTAGCTAAAAGCATGTTCGCTATGTCATATTTCATAATGTTGATTTCAGCTGGTGAGCCAGCACCTTCTAATAGAATTATGTCATTTTCTTTTTTTAGACTTTTGAATGCATCCAAGGCCAGCTTAAATCCTTTTTCGAGAACAAAATTTGTGTAGTACTCTCTGGATGTCATTTTCGAAAAAAATTCCCCACACAGATAAACCTCGCTTTCATAGTTGCCTATTGGTTTCAACAAAATGGGATTCATCCTTACGTCTGGTCTTGCTCTGGCTCCTAATGCCTGTATTGCCTGAGCCTGTGCTATTATTTTATCTGAGTTGCCAATTTTGAATATATATGATGACATGTTTTGGGATTTAAATGGTGCAACTTTGTAGCCTTTGTTGGATAGAATCCTGCATAGGGCTGTAACCATTAGGCTTTTACCGGCACCTGACGACGTTCCTTGAATCATCAGTATCTTTGGTTTCATAATGCTTTCTCCAGGGCCCTAAACAGTTCTTTGTTTTCTCTGGGTGTTTTTATCGCTACTCTTATAAATTTGTCATTCATTCCGGTAAAGGTTTTGCAGTCTCTCACAAGCAAATTGTTTTTGCTTAATAGTGTGTTTGTTAATTCTGTTGAGGATTTGTTTCCCAAAATTTCAATTAAATAGAAGTTGACGTCAGTGGCAACCGGTTTTATTTTGTTGTTTTTTTTTAGCACGCTAAAAATTTTTTTCCTTTCAGTTTCGATAATTTTTTTTGCAGACTTTAGATATCTCTTGTCTCTCAATGCCACCCTGGCGGCAATTTGTGCCAATCCGTTTACATTCCAGGAAATTATTTTACTACTCATCTTTTCGATTGTTTTTTTATTTGATATTGCGTATCCTACCCTAAGCCCCGCCAAGCCGCATGTTTTGGTCATGGATCTTAGGATTACTAAATTGTCGTATTCTTTGACTAAGTTAACAAAATGGTTGTACCTTTTTTCATCCTTGCTATTTACAAATTCAACAAAGGACTCATCCAACAATATTGTAATTTTACCGTCTATTTTTTCTAGTATTTCGCTTATTTGCTTTATTGAATCCTTTCCTGTTGGGTTATTTGGGTTGCATAGGAAAACCGTGGTTATTTCGTTGTTGGGGTTGTTGCCATTTTTTACTATAAATTCTGAATCTATTTGAAAATCGTTTTTTACCTGTGAATATATGATTTTGGCGTTGTTTCTTTTTGATGCGAGCTCATACTCACAAAAGGTTGGAGAGGGGATCATAACTTTTTTTCTTACAAAAGCGGAAGAGAAATAGTGAATCAGTTCAGTTGCGCCATTACCTGTTATTATGTTGTCTATTTCGTCAATATTGCAATCCAAATACTTTAGAATGTCTTTTTTTAAATCAATGCAGTTTGGATCTGGGTAAATGTATGATAGGTTAATGTTTTTGATTAAGGACTTTACAACGTTTTTTGAAATGCCTAGAGGGTTAATGCTGGAGCTAAAGTCAATTTTTACGACTTTGCTGTCTTTTACAGAGTAAATTCCTCCATGATGGCAATTAGAAAAGTTTGATTTGGTTTTCTTCATATTGGTAGTTTTACCTTTTTATTGATTCTGTAATTATTTTAGTTTTGTATTGATTTAAAAAAGATTATTAAATGTTTTAAATTTGCTTATACTGTGTTAAATGTCGCGTTAATTGGTTCAACTGGAGCCGTTGGACAGCAATTTGTTGTTGCGCTCAATAAGCATCCATGGTTTAATTTGACCCATGTTGTTTCCTCCGAAAGATCCGCTGGAAAAAAATATGCCGATGCCATTCGGGATGCACAATCTGGTATTCTAAAATGGCATAACCGAGAACCAATACCGGATTATATCCGTGATACTGTGATATCAAAGTTAGACGATATTAACCCCAAAGACTTTGATCTCATTTTTACAGCCATGGAATCTGATGCTGCTCAAACGATTGAACCAAAACTGGCAACTCATGTCCCTGTTATTAGTACTGCTGCTGCTTTTAGGTATGAAAGTGATGTCCCAATCCTTATACCCGGAATAAATGATGATCATGTTGAGTTATTGAATAAACAAAAAGAAGGCCGGGGATGGAATGGATTCATTGCCCCATTGCCAAATTGCACTACCACTGGTTTAGCCATAACTCTAAAGCCCATAATTGATAATTTTGGCGTTAAAAGCGTTCTTATGACCTCAATGCAGGCATTGTCAGGCGCTGGACGTTCCCCTGGTGTTATTGCTTTGGATATTTTGGATAATGTAATACCCTATATCCCAAAAGAAGAGGAAAAGGTTCAGGTGGAAACCAAAAAGATTTTGGGAAACTATGATCACCAGTCTGGGCAGATTGTCTCCGATGAACTCAAAGTTAGTTGCACCTGTACAAGAGTGCCTGTTTCTGATGGCCACACCGAGGTTGTTTTTGTTGAAACATCTAAAAATGCAGATCCTCAATCTGTTGCTAAACAAATGATGCGTTTTTCAGAAAACGTCTCAATCAAGAACCTTCCATCAGCACCCAAAGACTATATCATTGTTAATGAAGACCCCACTCGCCCCCAACCTCGTGTTGATAGGGAGGTTAATGATGGTATGACCACCGTTGTTGGTAGATTAAGGAAAGATTCTGTATTTGAAAACGGAATAAAATATGTTTTGTTGACTCACAATGAAAAAATGGGTTCTGCAAAAGGAGCTATATTGTTGGCCGAACTACTCAAAACAAAAAAAATTATATAATATTCCTAAAATTCAATAAAGTTTATAAAAACAACAAAAAAAATGAAAATAATACATTTATTAAGCACCAAATTTTAACATATTTTGAAATTCCATGGGAAGAATAGATGATCTTGATCTAAAGATATTGAGGGAGTTATCAAAAGACGCAAGTATCTCTGTTCCCAGACTTTCAAAAAAAATCAACATAAACTCATCAGTTGTGTACAGCAGAATCAAACGCCTAGTTAAGAGAGGCCTTATCAAAAAGTTTACCATTATAATAAATGATGAAGCATTGGGCTTCAATGTCAAGGCCCTTACGGGAATCACCATGGACTCTAAACTGCGAGATAATGTCCTGGATGAACTTTTTAAGATAACTGAAGTTAGGGAAGTAGCTGAAGTTACCGGACGGTTTGACATATTGGTCACAATGACTGCTCGTTCTCTTGATGAGATGCACCAAATTATATCGGAAAAAGTTGGACGCATCGAAGGGGTGCAAAAAACTGAGACATTTATTGAAATGAGAAAAACTTCACGTGAAATAATCTCAAACACTGTTACAAAATAAAAATCCCTGTCAAGATATAAATAACTATTTTAATTAACATATTGCGGTAGGTTATAAGTATATTTGGTTTTAGAGATGAATGCGGTAAGTAACCAAATTAAAAATTATTACGAGCTTACAAAACCAAAAATTTGGTATCTACTGGTTTTCACTGCTTTCGGGGCGGCTATTTCTGCATCATGGCTATTTGACATTCCAATTAGTTTGGCAACATGGATTTTACTGTTGGGAGGTGTTGCGGCTGGTTCTGCCGCTGCGGATACCCTCACAGGCTATAACGATAGGGATATAGACGCTATTATGGACAGAACGAAGGATCGTCCCATCCCATCAGGACGGATATCCCCCAAAAACGCGTTGATTTTTGGACTGGTATTGGCCTCCATTTCCCTTGTCTTTTCCTTTTTTATAAACATCTGGGCATTTTTGCTAATGGCTTTTGGTTTGTTTGACAACATTATAGTTTACAGCAAATGGCTTAAGAGGACAAGTCAATACAACATAATTTGGGGCGGCTTTTCGGGTGGCGCCCCTGCCCTAATTGGCTATGTTGCCGTAACCTTTCAGCACATAGAGATAGGGTTTGTGATGGCTGGCTTGGTCTTTTTCTGGATTCCGACGCATATCTGGAGTTTGGCCTTGCATGTGAAAGAGGATTACAAAAAGGCCCAGGTTCCCATGTTGCCTGTGGTGTCAAGCGAAACAAAATCGGTGAGGATAATTGCCTTGACAACACTGATGATGGTGGTGTTTAGCGTTTTGCCTTTCTTCTTCAATCAGTTTGGCCTCATTTACCTGGCAACTGCTGCTGTTTTTGGCATTGTCATGTTGGTATTGTCGGTATGGCTGCTGATAAAACCGAGTGAAAAGGCCTCTTGGCTGGTTTTTAAGTTCAGCAGCCCGTACCTTGCCGCATTGTTTATTGCCTTTATGGTGGATGCGTTTTTCCATTAGGTTGAAATTAAACCTACTACTGTTGCTGTTTTGTTGCCTATCCGTTCAATTCTTTCACTTTTTTGCCAAACCTTTCTTTAAACCTGGGGATGTTGATTATAAAGCGTTCGTGTTTTCCCTCTCCAATTGTTTCAATTTTGTCCTTTGCGGACACCTTAAATAAAATTCTTCTATCCTCTGCATTGATGATTTCTGCATTTAGTGTTATTTCTGCCCCGACGGGGGTTGCAGCCAAATGCTTGATGTCTACCATGGTCCCAACAGAATCCCACTCATCACTGTTGTTGAGAAACTGTTCTTTTAGCAATAGTCTGCACGTTTCCTCCATTTCGGATATCATGGAGGGTGTTGAGAAAACATTCTCTCCTTCCCAAAGAAAACTTGTTGTTTGATTTTGTTTGACCACTGTTGCCCTTTCTTTCTTTGAATTTGGGGTTATGTTGAATTCCATGAGAATTATTTTGTTTACTCCGTTAAATTTTTTTAAAATGGGGACAAACAGTTTTTGTGGTGCTCTTTGTTAATGTGAAACTATAAAAGAGGCTGTTTAAAAATTATACTTATTCTATTAGGTGATATGGTTGGCTTCAATTCAACAAACTGCTGGCGGTATGCCAGTTTTAATATTAAGAGAAGGTGCTAAAGAAAATAAAGGCAGAGAGGCGCAGAAAAATAACTTTAATGCTGCAAAACTAGTAGCTGAAATAATAAGATCAAGTTTGGGGCCTCGTGGAATGGATAAAATGCTTGTCGACTCTCTAGGTGATGTTACCATTACTAATGATGGCGCAACTATACTGAAGGAGATAGACGTTCAGCATCCTGCAGCAAAAATGATGGTGGAGGTTGCAAAGTCTGTTGACAACGAGGTAGGAGACGGTACTTCATCTTCCGTTATTTTTACGGGCTCGCTTTTAGAAAAAGCAGACCAATTGATAGGCCGAGATGTACACCCATCTGCAATAGTGGATGGATATACCGCGGCTGCAGAACAGTCTTTGAAGATACTTAACGAAATAGCAATAAAGGTTGATGTCAACGATAGGGATGTTTTACTCAAAATTGCAAGGACTAGCATGGATTCAAAACTGGTTTCCGACGAGAGCCCTATATTAAGTGAAATAGTTGTGGATGCAACTAGACAAGTATCAGAAAAAAATGCAGATGATGAGGGCCTGAAAGTTGATCTTGATAACATCAAAGTTGAGAAAAAAGCAGGTGGTTCCATGCGGGATACCACTTTGATCCGTGGCATTGTACTGGACAAAGAGGTAGTTCATGCGGGAATGCCAAAAAGAATCGAGAATGCGAAAATCGCACTTCTAAACTCTCCATTAGAGATTGAAAAGACTGAGATGAGCGCAGAAATCCGAATAAACGAACCTTCGCAAATGCAAATGTTCCTTGAAGAAGAAAACAGAATGCTAAAATCCATGGTCGAAAAAATCAAGTCGATTGGCGCAAATGTTGTTTTGTGCCAAAAAGGCATGGATGATATTGCTCAACACTATTTGGCAAAGACTGGCATCCTTGCGGTCAGGCGTGTTAAGGAAAGCGATATGTTCAAGTTGTCTAAAGCTACCGATGCTAGATTGGTCAACAATTTAGATGATTTAAGCGAAAACGATCTTGGAACAGCTGATTTGGTTGAAGAAAGAAAAGTAGAAACCGACAAGTGGGTGTTTATCGAGGGCTGCAAAAACCCAAAGGCTGTGACCATTTTAATTCGTGGAGGCTCCCAAAGAGTAATAGACGAGGCAGACAGGTCCCTTCATGATGCCCTAATGGTTATGAAAGACGTTTTGGAAAAGCCTTCTATCGTAGCTGGTGGGGGCGCTCCGGAAGCGTTTATCGCTAATGAGTTAAGGAAGTGGTCGAGTAGCCTTGAAGGCAGATCGCAATTAGCTGCAGAAAAGTTTGCTGAGGCCCTTGAGGTCATTCCGTTGACCTTGGCCGAAAACGCTGGTATGGACCCAATTGACACTATGACCGAGTTAAGATCAAAACAAGGACAGGGTTCAAAATGGACCGGGATCAATGTGAGGGCCACATCTGTTTCCGATATGCATGAGACAAATGTCCTTGAGCCAACATCAATCAAAGAGCAGATTATCAAATCTGCTACGGAGACTGCCTGCATGCTGTTAAGAATCGATGACGTTATAGC
>JACDHC010000126.1 GCA_013821245.1 Candidatus Nitrosopumilus sp. | reverse complement strand
TTGGCCGGCATCCTCGGGACCATTACCGCTAGTTGCGGTGTGGGGGGCATTATCATCGTTTACCACATTTACCACATCACCCTTCTTAACCGACAACTCTGGTGGGGCATATGCCGGATTTCCGGGGGTTGCGGCACCTGCTGGAATAGACAATGTTGCGCCCGGTGCGGCAGAGCTAGTTGCATTGGTGGCGCCGGTTGCATTGGTGGCGTTGGCACCAGCTGGTGCCGGAGGAGTAGTAGCATTTTGACCTAGTGGACCTGGTTCAACCAACCTAGCTGTTCCGGTTCCTTGACTAACTTCACCAGTTATCCCGGGGCCTGTAATCCCAGCAGTTCCAGTACCACTGCTTACAGGAGATTCTGGGGCTTCTTGCTGTACCGTGCCGTTCATCGTTACCGGTCCAGAACCCTCGTTTGGTTCAACAAACAATCTTGCCCTCATGTCCTGATGCAATTGGCCACAGTATTCTCTACAGTGTATGAGATATTCACCAGGCACATCAAATACGTTCCATAGCGTATTTACCCTTCCCGGAATTACATCCATGAGTATTGCAAAATCCGGAATTGCAAAATCATGAATAACATCATTGGAAACCATTTCAAATCTGTATGGTATGTCGGTTTTTAGGTGAAGCTCATTTACCTCCTTGGTTCCATCAGCATGCTCAAAAGACCAAAACCATTGTTGGCCTATAACCCTAACCGTTTCGGAGTTAGGAGGTGCAAATTCTAATGTATGCTCTACCCTCCATGACTCTGCGCCTACATAAATCAATAAGGCAATTACAACTACAACAAACGCCCATTCTGGAGTGCTGTGACCCATTACTTGGTGCCTCCTCCTCCAGATTGATTAAAGGCCTTAAACCTTGGGTGAGACTCTCTAAACCTCCACGTCGCATAAATCTGGACACCCTGAACTACCGCCCCTACAGCAAAGGCAACAACCATCATTCTATAAAACAAATCCCATATCGCCACTCGCCGTATAACAACTTCGCCACCCTCTTCTACAGCTTGTGCTATTTGGATAACACTTTGCATACCAAGAACTGTCACAGAACCCAAAATAAAAAAAATCAAGATTTTAGTGTAGGAATAAGTCAATCTCCTTTATTTCACTCTCTGCGGTTTGGTGAACCTACATCTAATTTAAGGTTTTTGCTAAACAGTAAAATTATTACTATTTTATAGCAAAATTTAGCGCAACCAAAAACTTCAATAATCCGACAGGAACCTACGTATATCCATTATATTCATCCCGCATAATGAGACAGTATTGTTGATATTCTTAAATATATTTAGCGAGGCATTTGGCACCTGAATATTATAAACTGCAGAGGGTTTCATATTCATTATAAGGGAAATAGCCGCTTTAATAGGATCCAGGTGAGACACAAGTAGAACATTTTCGTCTTTATGTTTTTTTGTTATTTCCTGCAACAGTCCTGAAACCCTTTTCCTTACCGCACCAAATGATTCAACCTCAAACTCCAACAGAGAGTTATCGTCATCATTGTCACTGTAAAACTTTACAAAAAGATCACCATGGGTACTTAACAGGTCATCATAATACATGCCCACAAGTTTACCCAGCTCTATTTCAAATAACCGCTCATCAGTGTCAAAAGGCACATTAACAATGCTAGATACAATTTCAGCGGTTTCCACTGTTCTTATGACAGGACTAGAATAAATTTTATGGATATCAATTGTCGACAAAATCCCCGCAGCGTGTTTAACCTGCTCTCGACCCAAATCAGTCAAATGGGACTCAAGATTTCTGCCGACTAATAGCTTTTTTACATTGTTATTGGCCTGACCATGCCTCATAAATATAATAAGTGACATAACTTAACAAGAATGAATTAAAATTATATTAATATTAAACGATCGAATTGATTGCAAAAATAATTTTTGATGTATAAATATATTTAAACCCAACATGTTAATTGACACAACTAGTATGAAAATTGGAATTATTGGTGGAACCGGTGGCATGGGTGAGGGTTTTGCCCAAAGATGGTGTCTAAACCACGATGTTTTGATAGGGTCAAGAGACAAACAAAAGGCAGAAAAAGCTGCTGAAGACAATTTGAACAACGTTAAGGGCATGCTTGGGAACAAACTTAAGGGTACTATCTCAGGTAATGATAACACATCAGTATCAAAAGAAAGCGATGTGTTAATTCTCTCCATTCCATATGATAACATAATTGGTACGTGCAAGGATATTTCAAACACCATTAAAGACAATTGCATAATAATCTCACCTATAGTTCCCATGGGAAGGAATGAAAATGGTTTTTACTACATACCGATCGAGGAAGGAAAAAAATCCGCCGCGGTCCTAGTAGCAGAAAACCTTCCAACCTGCGACAAAATTGTATCTGCTTTTCATACTATTTCGGAAATAAAGCTAAAGAACCTAAAAATGCCCTTGAATGCAGACACATTTGTTTGCACCGACAATAAAGAGTCGCTATCTATTGTAAATAACCTCATAAACGAAATAGAAGGGCTAAGGTCCATTTTTCTTGGTCCCCTATCCCTATCCTACCAGGCAGAAGTAATGACTCCAATGATACTCAACGCATCAAAACAAAACAAGATCAAACATCCAGGTATAAAATTAGTGTAATACAAGTCCTTAAATACAAAAAAAACAACTAATTTCAAAATGGATTTTGACAGGATAGACAGAAAAATAAGAAACAGCCGAAAGGAATGGATGTTCCCGTTAGGGGTTCTGTTCATTGTAATGGCTTTTATTATTTTTTTAAGAAACCTTATTCTGATAACTACGGAATTGGGTATTGAATTTTTTGTAGATAATTTTACTAACCCTGAAATCACTAATGAGAAATTTGTAATAATAATGATAATTATAGGTATTGTTCTTATCTACTTTGGAAAACTTAAAAGAAAAAACTATGAGAATGAGATTTAAATTAAAGTAAAGTTAGCCTTTAGTCCTCTTTAGGAAAAGCTCTATTTTATCCATAGCCTCTTCCAATATGTTCTCTTCAGGCAGATACACAATCCTAAAGTGGTTTGATCCGTCATTTCCAAATCCAGATCCGTGAACAGTCAAGACACCGGTAGAGTTTAACAGGTCAATTACAAACTCCAAATCGCTTTTCCATTTGTTTGAAAGATTGATTTCAGGAAATAGGTAAAAGGCTCCTTTGGGTTTCTTAACGTGAACACCATTGAGTTCATTAAGCCTTTTGAACACCAAATCACGTCTTTTCTGCAGCTTTTGCACCATTTCAACAATATGATCCTGTGGTCCATTTAACGCCGCATTTGCGGCGATCTGAACCGGAAAATTGGAAGCAATTCTGACCCTGGCTAGCTTAAAGATATTTTTTCTCAAAGAGTCAAGTTGATGGGAATTGTTGTTCATGCAAATATAGCCACACCGCAAACCGGTCATCGAATAGGTTTTAGAGAAACCGTTAAGAAGAATTACAGGGGCATCCTTGGCAACTTTTCCGATTCCATAGAACCCATTGTCAAACACTATTTCATCATATATCTCATCACAAATGATGTAAAGGTCATTCTCTGAGGCAACATCAATAACAGATTTCAAGCTTTTTTGATCAAAAACCTCTCCGGTTGGGTTATTTGGATTTATCAAACAGATTGCTTTTGATTTGCCATTTATTTTGCTCCGTATATCATCCAAATCCGGTGTACCGTCATCTAGGACTTTGAATTCATTGATGTTACCCCCATAAAATTTGGCATAAGAGGCATAGGGGGGGTAATAGGGTCCAGGAAGCAGTATCTCGTCATTATCCTCAATTATAGAACCCATTACCATGTCCAACCCTTCGGAAACACCGTTTGTAACCAAAACATCTTCAGCGGTAAGGGCTAGCCCTTTTTTTCGACTTTCCTTTTCAACTATTGACTGTCGCAATTCAGGCCACCCCTCGGAATCAGTATAATAGTCATTATCATGGTTTAATGCGTCGATTAAAGCATTTTTGATATGAGTCGGGGTCTTAAAATCAAAGGCCACGGGATCACCGATATTCAAATATATGATTTTTTTACCGGTTTTTTGATACTCTCTAGCGTGCGATATTATATCCCTTATAGCATACTCCACCCTGCCAAGTCGCTCAGATATTTTCATCGATATTTAGTTCCTATTACACATAATAGACAATTAATATTTGTATTTTATTGAATTGTTTAAAATTAAAATCAAGATTAATACGCCTCAATACGGTAGTGGCCCTCATTATAATCATCTCCATAATGCAGCAACAAGAAGAAAAAAGAGTAAAAAAATGGATTGTTATGGGTATGGCAAAAGGACAGACACTAGCTTACCGCAGCCCAAACCAAGTCAAACCCAAATAAAAAAGAGGGAACAAAAATAGAAAATGCAAATGATTTTGTGTTTATGACGAAAAAGGTTGTTCCGGTTTTTAATCTATTTGTTGGAATTAGACCCTCTCAAGTCAGAGTAGGTTTTCATCTCTAATTGTATGTATTGCTCAATCATATTGCGGTATATGTTTTCTATCGTAAATGAATCAAAATTTACCTCTTTGGCATACGAGGTTACCTTCTCAATAATTTGCTCTAACCTCTTTAGGTCTTTGACATTTGAGGGATGTGGTTTAAACCTTGCAGCATGCTTAACAAGCTCTCCACGTTTACATAACAAAGCAACAATTTCTTTATCTATCTCGTCGATATTTGAACGAATTTCATCCAGCGAGGAAAGATTAGGTTCACCCATTCCAAATTATTATGTATTAATGGCACATATTTTAAAAATGTATATGTGTTGTTTTAGGGTTCAATGTATTTTCAATGGATATGCTGATTTTAATTTCGGACGTCATTGACATACTTATCAGCAAATTCAGTTTATGCAGTAACCTAACAACATATTCATCCGCAATTTGCGGGCAGCCTAAAAAAAGATAAATCACACCAAATTGTTTTTGGTTACCGTTTTTTTTTTTGGGAACAGATTATTCAAATGCGAATAAGCACCTATCTTTGCAACCGAAAAAAAAACTTAAGACAACTGAAAAAACTATCCGTACATATCGTTGGTAAAATCTTTAAATCCAAATAATCAACAATCAACAGTTAATTTTAATGAAATCGTTTTATTCATTGATCCATCCAAACAGTTTTGGATTGCTTAAACAACAACCGCATTACTAGAAAAATAAAAAAGTCATGTCAATATAAGGATTTAAAATAACCGTAAAGAAAAAAGTTACCTAATATAATCTTTTGCATTTCTTAAGGAAATCTCCATATAAAGATTTACATATAAATACTTTGTTATATAACATAATACATGATATATGACACTGGGGGTTTAAAACAATTGATAAAGAAATGCATTTATGAGAACAACACAGACAAAAAGATAAAATTATTTGTTAAAATAAACACCTTGCTTCCAAAAGAACAGAGAACACGCATGCCCTTATTTATAACAAATGACTACATCAACAAAGTGTTGTACAAACTAGAAGACACTCACTCAAGACAGCAAATTTCGGAAAACATCATAAAAAAATAATACGCTATCTTGACAGCATAACGAGAAAACAGCCACAAGAAATCATGGGTGTTTCTATTTTTACACCCTGACCGCAATAAAAATTTTTTAAATACTATTATGTAAAATCAGATTTTAGTTATGTAACTACCTGATATACATGCCAAACTATATAGTATAGTTTTGATTGTTTCAGCATTTCTTTTCAAGACATAAAAGAGCAATTTATCAATCATAACAAAAATAGGCCTCATACGGTAAAATAACAAAGACAAAAAACATCACAGTAAACCATATAAGATTTGTACCTATCTCAAATAAGCACAATATTTTGATGCAATTCCAAAGCCAATCAGTGCATTTTTATAGACCCACCATAACAACACAACAACCACAACAACATCTAATGAGTGTTTATTTTATTGCCGTCGTTTTTGTTATCTTGTAAAGTACCATTATTATGCATTCAAGGACAGTAAGAACACATTCAATTAAAAAACGAAAACACATAAATGAAATCACGCGCAGATTAGT
>JACDHC010000010.1 GCA_013821245.1 Candidatus Nitrosopumilus sp. | reverse complement strand
GCCATATTGGCCATATCTTCTATAGCAATTGGGGTTGTAGGTTTTGCGTTTGAATCACAAATCCATAGTTTGTTTGCATATTACCTATCAAATACCTTTGGCATATCTGAAAGAGGCGTCACCAGCACCCCCTCAACCGAATCTCAAACCCCCAATACCAATCCTTCTGAGGTTTCCGAAAGTGATGAAGGTGGTGACGGGGGATTTTTAGGCCTTAATCCAATAGCTGCAATTTCTTCTGCGGGTGCATTTGGGGTGGGGGGCTACCTGGGATACCTGTTTTACATACAGAGGAAGGCCAACCCTGAGAAGATACAGGAGAATGTGGTATCAAGGGCATTATGGCAATTTTTACACAATCGATGGTACCTCAATTCGCTTATATATTGGATAGGTGTGGTTGTCCCGCTTGCTTTCTATAGGCTTACCTACAAATATTTTGAAGGTATATTTATCAATGGGATAAACCCAGCTCTTCAATATTCAATGGTTTTCATGTCAAAGGTCGTAAAGGTTACACAGACTGGAAATATACAGACATATTTGTTTGTGTTTTCCGCTGGAATTATAGTAATAGCTATGCTATTATTGATGTAATGGTGGATATGGTAAAAGATGGTTGATCTATTTTCAACTCCTTCTTTGGTTACTATTGTTTTGGGAACCGTTGCCTTATTGATCCCTGTAATTGATGCTTTGAACAAAGAGAAAAGCTCCAAAAATAAAGTTTACAGCGGAATAGCTTTTGGTTCCCTGGTGCTGGCTTTAGTAATTGTAATAGTAAGGATAGTGTCAGGGGAAACACTTCCAGCTTTGTCTCTGGCAAGTGATGGTGTCATAACTGATGATGTCTTTGGCGGATTTTTCTCAATAGCTTTTCTTATTGTTTCCATTATGGTAACTGTTTCTTCTTGGAGTTACATGAAAAGGCAAAGCAATCATGCTGCTTACTATTCTCTAATTCTTTTATCCAGCATAGGTATGATACTTATAGGCTATTCAACGGATTTTGTAATGCTTTTGGTTTCTTGGGAACTAATGTCAATTCCAACTTATGCCCTTGCCGCATTTTCTAAAAAGGACCCTATCTCAAACGAATCTGCCATAAAATATTTCCTATTTGGAGCGTTATCTACTTCAATTATTATTTTAGCTATGGGGATTGTATACGGAATAACCGGTACCACAAACATATATGACTCGATAGTGGCACTATCAAATTTAGAAACTGAATTAATACCTTTCGGCCTGTTGGCTGTGGGGTTGTTTATAGCAGGTTTTGGCTTCAAAATGGGATTGGTGCCTTTTCACATGTGGCTGCCAGACACATATTCTGGATCTCCAACTACAGTTGGCACACTCCTTGCAGCAGGTACAAAAAAAGCTGGGTTTGCAGCGGCTATAAGGGTCATTGTTATTGGAATGATCGCATTAAATGTTCAGTGGTCATTTGTGCTTGCCATCATTGCCATTTTTACAATGACTATTGGTAATCTAGGCGCACTAACGCAGAAAAGCGTTCCGAGGATTCTTGCTTATTCTAGTATTGCTCAGGCCGGCTACATACTTATAGGTTTATCGGTAGCACCATATGCTGCCCAAGGGATTGATGCTTCCCTGTTTCACATAATGAACCATGCGGTGATGAAATCAGGGGCCTTTATCGCAGCTGCTGCCGTGATTATTGTTATCTCTGGGTATACCCTGGAAAAATACAAGGGGCTAGGCTATAGAATGCCAATAACGGCCATTGCAATGACGATTTCATTATTGGCTTTGGCTGGGATCCCTCCCCTAAATGGCTTTTGGAGCAAACTACTATTGTTCGGTTCGGCAATAGATAGTGGTCAGCTAGTTTGGTGGGGACCTTATCTTGCAATTGCGGGCATATTAAACAGTGCATTGTCATTAGGGTATTATGCCTTGATTATAAGAAAAATGTATTTGGAGGATGGCGAGAATAGGGTAAGGCAGAAAGAACCAAAACCCATTGTTGCTGTGCTAATATTTGCTGTAGGCTTTATGGTGATATTTGGTATATGGTATGGCCCTATTCTTGATTTTGCGTCCATGGCTTCTCCCGGTGATCTGACTCAATTGATATCCGCCGCAAGGTGAGTAAACCTTTTTTATTTTTTGGTGTTGAGTGTATGCTTGATTTTGGCTATATGCTTGTTGTTTATCTGTTTTTTTATTGTTTTATTTTGAAATTTTGAAACATCTATGAAAAAGTTTTATTAGGAAAACTGAATAACTATTAGTTGTTCCCGGGATATTGCTCATTTGTAATTGACAAGAAAAAATGTTTGCTTCCACCAGAATTTATAATGGAAATCAACGATGGCGAAAATAACAAATTTATGGTTGGGTTAACTTGCTCTGATCATAAACAAAAATTAGAAGAGAAATTTCTACTTCTACAAAGAGACAATCAGATTCCACAAGGAAAAATCATTTTTACTCCCATAAAAGTAATCCAAACTAAATGCGTTACTGGAAACCAAGAAGATGTTGATGAGATACAATTAAAAAGACTTTGAAAAAGTGGTTTATTGTATGGGCAGGTTTTTATGGCACTATCTTATTTCTGTACTAATAATGCCTTTTTGTCATTACCCTCTAACACATTAATGATATTTGCAGCGGCAATCTCTGCCATTCTGCTTCTAGTACTGTAACTTGAACTTCCAATGTGTGGCAACAAAATAACGTTTTTCATTCTGATGAGCGGATTGCTTTTCGGGATTGGTTCTTGTTCAAATACGTCTAAAGCTGCTCCGGCCAAGTGTTTGTTTCTCAAGGCAAAAACCAGGTCCATTTCTTTTATTATCTTGCCCCTGGAAATATTGATTAGGAATGCGGTTTTCTTCATTGTTTTTAAATTTTCCATATCTATTAGATGGTAACTGTCATCATTCAAGGAACATGCGATCACTATATAATCGGAAATTGATAATAATTCTTTCAATTTGCAATATTTTGCCTTGTATTTTATATTTTTATCTAAATCTGTAATTTGCTTGTTTCTTTTATAGTAAATAATTTCCATGCCAAACCCCATGGCTCTCTTCGCTACTGCTTTACCTATTTTTCCAAAACCTATCAAACCCAAAATCTTGTTATGTATATCTGTTCCTAACATCAGATCTGGGCACCAACCGTTTTTCCATTTTGATTCCCTTACAAACCTGTCTGCCTCAACTATTCTTCTTCCTAAACATAATATTAAACCAAAGGCTAAATCCGCCGTTGTCTCTGTTAAAATGTTTCCTGTATGGCCTATCCTTATACCTTTTATATTGGCGGACTCAATGTCGATATGTTCATAACCTGTACTAAAAGTGCTAATTATCTTCAGGTTTGGACCAGCAATATCCATAATTTCTTTATCGATTTTATCTTGTAACACACACAAAATGGCATCTATGCCTTTTACATCCTTAATTAACTCTTTCCTGTTCAAAGGCCTGTCTTTATTGTTGATTATTACATTATACTTTGACCTTAGGATTTCTATTCCATTTATGGGAATCTTTCTTGTAATCAAAACTGTAGGGCGGTCTATCAATTGATGGTTTTTACTCTTTACGTTATTTAATTTTGATGATTGGTGGAATGGATAAACGGATTTTTACTTGATGGAAAACAAGTTTTATTAATTTGGGATGTTATAGAAATACGTTATGTTTAACCATGTTACTGATTTTTATAGCAATGGAAGGCAAAGCATAAAAAGAGGCCCAAACCGTGTTGTTGATGATTCCTCTAAAAACGATCATGGTTTGGATGATACCTATGACCTTGATGTGTTTTTATCAAATAACATGCTTTTTGAAAATATTATTGATTATGATAACATAAAGAAAATTTTTCTATTTGCAATAACATCTAATTTGCCTGTTCATGTTTTATTGGTTGGCCCCCCTGGATCGGCAAAAACTTTATTTTTAATGGAATGCATGAAACTTCCGCGATCATATTTTACACTAGGTAGCCATAGCACAAAAGCAGGCATGATGGATTACCTGTTTAAAAACAGGCCCAGAAACTTGATTATTGATGAGATTGAATATATGCCAATTAAGGATCAGGCTGCCCTGCTGAGTTTGATGGAATCAGGAATATTGAGTGAAACAAAGTTTGAAAAAACCAGGAAATCTACCATGAAGACTTGGGTTTTTGCGTCATGTAACAACGAAAAAAAATTATTAACACCTTTGCTGTCACGATTTTTGGTTTTGTATTTTAAAAAATACACATATGCGGCCTTTTTAAAAATATCCCAAAATATTCTTCTGAAAGACTGTAACCTTGAGAGCGAAATTTCAAATAAAATTGCCTATCTGGTTTGGAATAAACTAAAATCTAGGGACATACGCGATTGTGTAAAGATAGGAAGGCTTTCGAAAAGCATTGAGGATGTGAATTTAATTGTTAACGCACTAAAACAAAACAAAAACAATAGCGGCGAATTGCTCCATAATTGACATTCAAAACTATTGCATTAGGGGATGGTTTTATGGCATTGAATTTGAAATACACCTGATTTTGATATATTACCAATATCAGAAAATATGGAATTTTAATAGTTTAATGGATATAATATTGGATCAACTGAGTGGACTCCATACGATTGTTTCCAATTTTTGATACCCTCTGCCATAATCATATAACCTACATACAAATTGATTAATTGTTTTTCTTATAAACATATTTTTGGCTTGTTGTAATTTATAAAAAATGTCTTATTAAGGAAATAATGTAAAAATAAATATAAAGATAAGATGTGTAAAAGAACCACAACTAAAATTGAAAATTTTTATTTGTGGCCCAACACTCTATGAAAAGTGCCATATTGGACATGCTCGAATTTTTATTTTTTTTAATTTTTTAATTAATTTCCATAAATTTATTGGAGACTCCCCTATTGCTATATTGCAGTTAACTGATATTGATCATAAAATTTATCAAAAGAACAACAACCATAAAACAGAAAAAATCGCTAATCTTCCAGATAAATATTTAGTTTATCTTTTTAGAGATTTGGAGAACATCCAAGTAGAGCATAATTTTATTTACAGCCGTGTTTCTGACTTTTTGTATTTAATTAAAGATGATGTTGTTAACATTTTGAGAGCGAAAAGGGGTTATTCATATGCCGGGAATGTTTATTTGACATTTAATGACCCTCCCGCCACTAGTTCTCTGGGGTTAACATCCGATCAAATCAGAGACATGCCAATTGATATCTCTAGTGGAAAAAAAAATCAGAGAGATATAATGATATGGAACTCTGAGAATTTTTACGATGAGCACAAAAGATCAGGTTGTGATAGCAAAAACAGCGATGAATATTTGACAAGCGGTATCCCAGGATGGCATTTTCAGGATCATGAGATAATAAAAAATGTTTTTAATGCAAAGTATGACATCCATGGTGGAGCTAGGGAGTTGTTATATCCTCATCACGAATTCATTTATGAATTGTTTATCAAAAATGGTTTAGATGGCAATAACCATTTGTTCCAAGAAAACATTTGGGTTCATGTGGGGCTTGTAAATAAAGATTCCGAAAAAATGTCTAATTCAAGTGGTAACACTGTTTCTATTTCAGATGTTTTAAAAAGATATAGCCCAAATGCACTTAAAATCTTTTTTTTATCCGAAAGATATAAAAATGATATAGAGTTTTCAATTGAAGGTCTTGATAGGGCTGAAGTAACCGATAAAGTTATCGCAGGTTTATTTCTAAAAAATGAAAACAATCCTCAACAACACGATTACTTGGAAAAACAGTATTTAAAGCAGTTACTAAAGATTTTACATAATGATTATGATACGGAGTCATCAATAAACCTTATTCTAGAGGTAATTGATAAGCATCATAATCCGGCATTAATTGAGAGGATGGTTAAAATTCTTGGTCTCAAATATTATTAAGATTCTAAAAGAAAATGAATTTAATTTTTGCAGAAGTTGGCATTCTGGAGTGTTAAATATTGACAACAAGTTCCTTACTTTATTTAATAAAGAATTTTATGATGACTATTTTATAAATAGAACAATAATTAATAAAAACCTTCATTTTAATCCAGACAATAAAGAAGAAATTGAAAAATTAATGCATCCATTAATTAAACTTTCAAAAGAGAAAAAAATAACTTTAAATTTGCATATAGGTTCAAATCAGCCCTCTTTAGAAGAGTATCTGATTCTCAAAAATTTCAAAAAAATTGATGAAGTGATAGGGTTACATTATCCCAATTACCCTGAATTGTGTATTTCAGACGCGCAAGACCGTGCGTCAAAACAATCTGATCAATCATTGCAGATTCTGGTAGTTGACAATTTTGAATCGTTGAAAAAGTGGATAGGGGTATACTGTTTGTCTTTTAACATCCATAAAAACAAAGAAAAACTGATTTATCTGATACTGAAGGAAAAATTCAATATCTTTAAATTTGTTTTGGCTGAAATAAATGGCATAGGGGAGAAAAATAAACAGAATGTGGGCTGCAGTATTCTATTCTCTCACAACGATTGTATTGCATTGTATTGCCTCGGTACTCTAAGAGAATACAGGCATAAAAATATTGCAACAAATGTCATTAATTATTCAATTGGATATGGTAGAGAAAAAAGATGCCAAATATTTGGACTCCAAACATTAAAAAGCGATAACTTATTATCTTTCTACCAAAAAAAAGGGTTTGCAGCGTGTTATAGTAATAAGATATATAGATTCTTTGACAGTTAAACTTATTACTAATACATTTTCACTTAAAAAATCTATTGAATGTTATTGATGGTGTTAATGATTTTATTTTTCCTATATTTGTTTATGAGAGTGAGTTAAATTATCAGAACAGTTTAAGACTCCAATACCTGAATGATTCTAAAGTTTTCATAAAAAATATTTCTGCATTTGTTCAAAAATTAATTGATTTGAGGATATGCAATATTCTTATTTTTGGTATACCTGCAAAAAGGGATTCATTTGGAGCCTCTTCATTTGATAAAAATGGAATAACCCAAAAATCAATTAAAACAATCAAGGCAAATTTTGGCAGTCGGGTAAATATTATATCTGATGTGTGTATTTGCCAATACAATACTTCTGGTCATTGTGGTGTTCATTCTAATGATGTTGTTAACAACATAAAGGATCCAAAAAATATGGGGATCTTAAAAATAGATAATGATAAAACTTTGAATGTGCTGGGAAAGATATCGTTGAGCTTATCTGAGTCTGGAACCGACTTTATTGCCCCTTCCTCAATGATGGATGGTCAAATATTTTACCTAAAGAAAATTTTGGAAAACAATGGTTTTGATAACGTTAAGATAATGAGTTATTCTTCAAAGCATAATTCCAGTTTGTATGTGCCATTTAGGAATAACAATTTTTTTAAAGCGGATTTTATCGATAAATCATCTTACCAAAACAGTTTTTATAACTTAAGGGAATCTATTAGGGAGGCAATAATGGATGTCGATGAGGGTGCTGATTGGATAATGATTAAGCCTTCCTTATGGTACATGGATTTAGTAAAAGCGGTAAAATCGTATATCGAGAAGCCGTTGGTCGTCCAAAATGTGTCCGGAGAATATGCATTTATACAGGCTGCTGCAGAAAAGAGATGGCTCAACAAAAAAGAATGGTATGTTTTATTTTTTATGTCGATGAGGAGAGCTGGAGCAGACAAAATAATTTCCTATTTTATTTTTGAATTGTTAAATAAAGTTTCTGATAATTAATTATGCTATAAGGATAAATGGGTGTTGTGACAGCGAAGTTACTAAATTTTTTTAGAGGATGAAATAATCTGTCCACTTGTTGAATCCACATATATTTTTGTATTGTTGGTTGTTATTTCCCATGCATAATGAATGCCTTCTGTTGTCGGAGGCGTTGTGTTGCCCAATGCCTTTATAGTGGAACGATTATCTTGGTCCAACAGGTATACTCCTCCATTGCCTCTTACCATTACATATTGGTATGTAAATTTGCCTTTCACATCGTTGAAGGTAATGCTATCAATTTCACTTAAAGGATATCCATAGACTTCGTGCAACACTATGATAAATGCTTCCTCGGGTAAAAGCTCAATGGAGTTAAATTTTGGATTCCCTAATGAATTTAAAATAAACAAATAAATCACTAAAGTAAATGCTATGGAAAATAAGAATAAAATGAATATTTTGATTTTTTTGTTTTTGCCATTCATTTGATTGTTAAGTTTATAGTAATAATATATTGGTTTATTTGGATTTAAATTCGTTTACGATTAGATTATATATAATTAATTTTTTAAATTAAATGTCCCGCGGTAGCTCAGCCTGGTAGAGCTTTCGGCTGTAGTTGTTGGCAACTAATTGCTAACCAATATCAGCCTGTCAGGCTTACATCAGTAGTAACCGAAGAGTCGCAGGCTCAAACAAAAAATGAACTATCGTTTTTGGAGCAAATCCTGCTCGCGGGATACACATTGTAACTGTTTGATTTTTGTTAATTGTTGTGATTTATGCATTCCACACAATAATCGTTTCGCAATTTCAAAAAAAGGATGCTGTTGGGCAAAAATATCAATTGGCTTAACCAAAACTCTTCATTAACTTCATATGCGTTTGATAGTGATCGATTTAATGATAAGGTGAACTTATTTGAATTTGCAAGACCTGCTTATGAACTATTTAACGGTACGTAATGGTACTAGATTTTTTTTTGTTTGGGCGGTTAGTAGATGTTTCTAATTACCACGGTTCATTAGTTTCAATAGCCTTCATTTTCTTCACTCCCGAACACAATACATTGTCTTTCGTTTGTATTTGTGAATAATACAATTCAAAAGAATATATTCATTATTATGTGAATAGTGATGATGATGTCAATGATGACAACGAAGAGCCGTCTGATGTTTTATGGTGGTGACGAAGATTATGAGTGCTGAGACATCCATCATAACTTGGATTTTATGATGTTACAATAAAACAAATGGTCCACACCAATTCATGGTCAAACAAGTTTTGCTTTATGGCGAGTCTATTATATTGTTGTAGGGTAGTATTTGCATCAAAGGGATTGTTGCCATTTTACCTTTTTTTAGTGTCTGTTATAAAATTATATAGAGTGTAACTTTTCTTTATTATATAAAATTTAATGAATCCGTTACAAAAGTTTATTCTTGGTTGTATTTATTGTAATAATTTGTCTAATGAGCCAAATTCTAACTTTATTTTACCTTATCTTGAAAAAAAAATCAATTTGGGTAGGGAATTTTATATCGACAAAATCATTAACTTGGAAAAACAAGGCTACATTAGAATAAAGAACAATGAACTTGACTCGCTAAAACCTAAACAAATTATTTGTTGTCTTAGCGACCTTGGCCGTTCAAAGATAAAGGTTGTATTTGTGGGTGGAGTTTTTGATTTACTGCATCCTGGGCATATCCATACTTTAAAATCTGCAAAGTCTTATGGGGATGTTCTTGTTGTTGTTGTGGCAACTACTTCTACTGCTCTCAAATTGAAGAAGAACAGAAATATTTATCATAATGAAATACAAAGACAAGAATTGGTTGCATCATTATCATTTGTAGATTTGTCAATTATAGGGAAGGAGGGCACATTATATGATACTGTATCTTTTGTAAAACCGGATATAATTGCTTTAGGCTACGATCAAAAACACGATGAGAAGGAGATACAAAAGAATTGCATGGAAAGAGGGATGGAATTGGATGTTGTAAGACTGTCTTCTCCAATCCCTAGTGTAAAGAGCACTATGATCAAAAGAAGCCTGGGTGATTCTTTTTATGATATATAGTTCAAATGTTTTAATTCAATTGTCACAATATCGCCATTTTTTAGGTTTGCTGTTTCCTTGATACAGACTGGGGAAATTACTTCGACTAGGCTGTTGTTATGGTGTGTCCTTTCTAAAAGCAATAGAGAAGAATCTATTTCAATCCTTTCGCAATCCTTTTTGTTACTTTTCCAAATATTATCTTTTTCGTCAATTTTGGGGATTAAAATTGTTGGATAGCATTTTACCCACCCAAATGTCCTGTTTTCATCTTTAAATCCATGAATGTAAATTGATGGATAGTTTGTTATTTCTTTTTTGGTGTCTTTATAGATCTGCTCTTCTAGTTTTATATTCAAGGTGCCGGGAAAAGGTTCGTATCCTAATTTTTCCTTGAATTGGTCTTTGTACCCTTTTTTTGACATATAATATGAACCCTCTCCCATACCTGTAACGATTTTTCCTTTGATAATTACTCTCTTTCTTCTAGAACTATCTATCGCTAATTTCAATAGGTCGTGCAATTCTTTTATGGCCTCAAATCCCTCATGTGTTACTTTTATTTTGAATTTCTTATTGTTTTTGATTCTTTCAATTAAATTGTCTTTTTCTAATTCAATCATTATCTTTGAAGCTGTTTGTTGAGAGCATTTGATGACTTTACTTATTTCGCTACTTGTTATTTCTATATAGGTCTCCCTGGCACCAAACGAAAGTAAGTGCACCAAGGTTAAAAAATGAAAATAATTTAAATTATTTTCCATTATTGCTATAACTAATTAGGCCTATATCTGAAAACGTTTTTACCCTGATATCTGTAATTGGTTTTTTTATATTACTTGTTCTGTGACCTATAATATACTGAATTCCCGCCTTGTTGGCTGCTTCTATTAGTCTTTGGGTAATAATTCCATCTAAAACCAATAATTTTCCGCCCTGAGAATTGGATATTCTTTTTACAATTTCTGAAACCGGTACTTTTATCATTGTTTTCATTGAACCGTCAAAGATTACAGCTTCGAGTGTTTCATTGATCTGTGGGAATATCTGTTTGGTAGTTGAAATAATTTCCTCATCTTCGTTTTTGGGTGATGAATTTTTTTCTGTGTTTAGGTATGTAATTTTATTGTTATTGTCTTCAACAGATACTTTATTTTGTTGATTGATGATGGGTCTGCTCTCTGTATCAATCGTATTGATTTGGTTTTGATTAATTGAGCCTTGTGCATTGTTGCGCATCTGGAATTGATGTCCAGAATTTGAACTGTTAGGTGTACTAGCGTAAGTGTTCTTGATGTATTGTTCCACGTCTCTTAATATCTCTGAAATCTCTAGTGGGGTACACTCTTCTACTTCTCTTCCTGTTGGTGCCCTATACACTCTGTCTATTTTTACCAACCCTTGCAACTCTTTTAATATCAAATCACCTGCTCTATCTCCATCAATAAAAGCGATAACTCTTTTGCCATGTGTTAGTTTTAGTATTGTTTCATCGATCTTTGCCCCTTCAATTGCTATTGAATTTTCATATCCTGCTCTAAGAAGGTTTATTACATCTGCTCTTCCTTCTACCAATATTATCCAATCTGAATCATATACTCCAACTCCACACGCTAATTGAGCCTTACCAAAAGTAGTTAGTCTGCCTGGTTTACTTGCATCATATACATCTTTTAGCATTTCCTCTCCTTCACTTATTGTTTTTGTTGCCCATTCTTGTACAATTTTTTTTGCCCTGTCGACTATGATCTTCTTCTTGATGGCTCTTATATCATCCATTCCTATCAATGAAAATTTGGCTTGAAATGGTCCCACTTTGTCGATGCTTTCAATTGCTGCGGCTATTAAGGCAGCAGTTGATATGTCCGTGCTCATAGGTATTAGAGCATCGCCTTTTGCAGAATTTGATTTGGAATCAACATTGACCTCTATTCTTCCAACTTTGGATACTTTTTGTAATTCATTTAGATTCATTTCTGGTCCCAACAAGCCTTCAGTTTGACCAAAGATTGCACCGATAATATCGGCCTTTTCTACTAAACCATCAACATCAAATTTCAACTTTACATGATATTTTACTATGCCTGTATTTGGCATCTTTATTACTTCGTTATTAATTTTATTTATCATATTTAGATGTTGTATTTAATACATTGCCTACCCTCATTAATCTTTTTATTTAATGATTAGTTAGAATGTCTTCTTATAAAACTAAATAAATTATATATTTATTTTTATCTTCATTTTTTTTATATTGGTGTTAATTCTTATATCCTTCTGATATGGTTATGTAAAATGATTTCATTTCTTCAATTTTTTTAATTCTTCCCCTAGTGATTTTTAGCAATTTTTTTTTATAGTTCAAATCGATAAATTTACTGTTGGTCTGGGATAATATTTTTTTTGTAATTGCCTTTCCTTTTTGGTCTGCATCTAAAAGTAATATTAATTTTTTATAGTTTGCGGAACAATAATCCACAAAATCCGTTGTGCCTTTAAAATGATGATATGCCTTTAAATTTCCCTTAAAACCTAAATAATTCAAAGCATCAATATCTTTTTTGCCTTCCACGATGACTATTGAATTTTTGAGAGATTCATTGTTTAAGGAGCGAATAAAATTGTTTAATTCTTCTATTGCAGTTTCATTATTTTCTTTCTTCATGGATAATAATTTTGTTAAGAACCAACTCTCTTCATCTTTGAGCCGCATCGTGGACAAGAAGATTGATCATGTTTAGTTCCACAATTCATACAATAGTAACTGATGGAGCTTCCTGAGCCGCCAAAAACAGAACCTGACATTCCCATTTTTTTCATGGTTCTGTTTCTTATGTAATAACTCAGCATGATGAATACAATTATTATTATTGGTAATGAAAATGGAAAAGGAATTAAGAATGAAATACCCAAACTTATTCCTAAAGAAATTCCTATCCACATTAATTGCTGTGATAAAAATTGCCTGTTATTGCCTATCACTGTATATCAGTGGTACTAATAAAAAACATTATATTTAAAATCTTTCCTCCTTTTAAATTTTGTTTAATTATGTTCAATTATACTCTGCGTAGTATTTATAACGTTTCTCGACTTCTTTATTTTTTCCATTTAATACAATTTGTATCTGCTGTTGTAATTGATTCATGGAATGGCTTTTGAATTTTATTCCCTCTTCTGTGTCTGGAAATTTTGACAAGGTATTTTCAAAATCTTTCATAAATGTGACTACCTTCTCTCGAAACTCTTCTTTTGTTGGTGTTTTGTGGTCAGTTACTTTAAACCAAGAAACAGCTAATTGCGATGAGTAAATTTTCGCCAAATCTTCTGTTATTCTATCAATTTCAAAAAAATCCCTCATTATTTCGTAAAAACCAGCACAATCCTTATTAAAATTTCTATTGTGTTGACCGTCAATCCATATTGTCTTAAATAAAGAACGGTGTTGGATATTGCCCACTATTCCTTTTGGCTGAATAATAAAAATAACACACCTACCAAATTGTTGGTTGGTTGAATTTGGATTTGATTTATGATTTATCTGTAAAAATGTTTGGGTTAAAGTTGCTATTAGACGCGTAAATCTTATGGGTATATTGGATGAGATTTTAACAAAGAAGGTTGATTTGCTTTTATGCCAAAATTTCTTCTATTTGACATTGCAGAATAATGTGGGGAATATCCAGCCATAGCAGATTGTATAGGTGACTGTGTCCTTTTCAATCGTAGAAATGCTTGAAACTAAAGCATCACATTCACACTTATTTTGAGAAAAGCATTATTGAGATCGATACAGTAATTGAAGTGTGGAACTAAAAGTTTTGGTTATACCTTTATTGTAAAAAAATGATGACGTAAATTAAATCCATTGGGAATTGGTTTAATCCATCTGTCGCTAACACAACAAAGAAGAGGTGTTAAGGGTTAAAATGGATTTTACCTAAAGTAAATAATATGAATAGAAAGATAAAAATTGGCATATTTGTTTTTGAACTATGTGCCTATAACCGATGCAATAAAAAAACAAATAGCTCAAAAAAGACGCCTGTTCTTTAAGATATGTTTTAAGTGTGGAGCCAAAAATCCTGTGGGATCAGATAGATGTAGAAAATGTCATGGAAACCAGATGCGTTTAAAAAACAGAACATTGGGTGCGAAAAAATAGTTTTTTACAATTTTACATCAATTTGTTTAAAATCCTTGAAATTATTTTCCAAATAAGAAACCTTTAATTATCTTTTTCTATTCATCACATAAAGATCACGAGTAATATGAAATACCCAAAAGTTGTTTTGACTGCTGATAGAACCTTAATGTCTCCCTATAGAGGAATCTCCCTTGCATCTTTTTTTGGCTGTGCCCCAGCACTAGATATAAACCGTAGTCATGATTCCTTTTGGTATAAAGTCTTAGGTAATCAGGTAACTCCTAAATTACTTTTTGATTTTATTTGCAATCCTATTGGTCATGTAAACGGTAAGGCTAGTTATGCTCCTTATGGCCTAAGAAAGATTGAAGCGGCCTTATTGAGGGATGGATACCCAAAAGAAGATGTGGTTGTGGCTCATCCTGATTTTGTTGACAAGTTTATAGGGCCTGAAACTGAATTTGTAGGTACCTATGAGATGGATCCGTTAGGAATGGGTCCAGTTACCATGACCTTTACTTATGGTCGAAAACAAATGTCATATGACGAATATTATAATAGGGATTTGCATCGTAAAATCAATAGGGCAAAGGAAAAAAATAAAAGCAACGCTAAAGTTGTAGTTGGTGCTTCAGGTACTTGGCAGTATAACTATGATCCTGCAAAAATCGAAGAATATGGGCTATATGCTATTATGGAAGGAGATCTCGGTGGTATTGGACCGGAAATAGATGGAGCTGGGAGAAGCTTTTTTGATGCTATAATAAACAATGAATTAGAAACAGCGAATCCTTTTAAAAAGTCAAAATTTAAGGTTGAAGTTAAAGAATTCAATAGAAAAGATCGAAAATACCATGGAAGATTTATCCATTATTCTGATGAGCCTGATGTAGATGAGATACCCAATATTGTTAATCCTAGCATGCATGGGATGGTTGAAGTAATGAGAGGATGTGGTAGAGGCTGTAAATTTTGTGATGTTACATTGAGACCATTAAGATATTACCCTGTGGAAAAAGTGCAAAAAGAAATAGAAATCAACATGAAATACGGTGGCCTAAAAAATGCATGGATTCAAAGCGATGATATTTTTGTTTATGGGTTAAATCCGAGAACAACAAAAAACATGCAACCTAATAGAGAGGCTATTGAAGAACTATTCAAAGGAATAATGGAGACAGGTGTTGAACATACAAATCCTACTCATGGAACGCTTGCAGGTGCTATTGCTGATGAAAGGCTAATCCCAAACCTCTCAAAAATCATAAAATCGGGTCCCGGAAACCATATAGGCGTACAGTGCGGTTTGGAAACTGGAAGTATCAGGTTAATTGGTAAATATGCCGATAGAAAACTTGCGCCTTATAAGCCATCAGAATGGCATTGGGTGGTAAAAGAAGGTGTGAAAACCCTTAATGAATACTATTGGGTACCCGCATTTACTCTTATCATGGGACTTGATAATGATGAAAGTGCTGATGATAGCTGGGAAACAATTCAATTAATTCATGAATTGGAAAAAGAGCAACCTGATTCTAAATTTACTGTTACCCCATTAACATTTGTACCAATTGGATTGCTTGAGAAATCCGAATTTTTCGACATTGGCAATACCATGGATCCTGCAAAATTAGGTGTTATGTATAAAACATGGCAACACAATTTTAAATATGCTATACATAAGTTTATGCATAAGGTTGGTCAGAACGATCCTTTAAAGAAATTCTTTTTTGCTTCTTTGGCAAAGACATTGGGTGGGGTCCCACTAAACGCAATGGAGAAGTATGCCAGGAGAAAAAGCCCTGAGCATGAAAGAGTAATAGAAAAAATAAAAGCGCAATATGCTTAATTTTCTTCATTTTTATTGACTATTTTATCTCTATTTCAATTATATCGATCAATGTTGCCATATCAGTTATAACATTTCCTTTGAAACTTTTTTCAAATTTTTCAATTATTTTTTTTGTTGAGAATACAATTGTTTTGATTTTATTTGTCTGTTCAATTTCACTTAACGCTGCAGACAGGAATTTTATTGACGTTTCGTTATAGGAAACTATGCAGATATAGATTTTTTCCTTGTTTCTATTTGATATCTTGTTGATGTATCTTTGAAAGTCGATATCGAAAAATGGATCGATATATTTCTCTACGTTTCCTATAACTGTGGAGTTGATTTTAATCTTTTTGGCATAGATATCTATCATGTTGCATATGGGTAATGAATCATCATCACCTGAAACAATAACAAGTAACATATTTTTGTGGGCGCTGTTATCATAATTCACATTACTGTTTCTTAATAGGCTTAAAGATTCGGTAAGATTTGTTATCAGATGAATCTTCTCTGTTTTTCCGATTTTTCCCCTGCTGTGTAGCTCAAAAAGAGTGTTTAGAACAGGAAGGAAAATATCTATAATGATTTTCTTTAAATTTATTTGTTTGTTGATAATACTTAATATGATGTTCTGTGAGACCTCCTTTTCTCCATTTATTAAAGATATTATTAGTTTTTGCTGTAATTCAATATAATTTTCGTCTTTTGCGTCGAAATTTGTTATTCCTGGGTCCAAAAACCAAAAATTGACCGAACCAATTTTTTTTCTATTAATAATTTTTTGAAAGTATAGTATATCGAGATATTTTGAAATGGTGATTCTGTTTGTTCCTACTTTCTTTGATATTTCTGTACTCGACATAGGGTTGTTATTCCAAAGTAGTTCTATTACCTCTTTTTGAATATCTGATAAATTATACCTTTTATACATTGCCTAATTCTTTATAAAAATATTTTGTGTTGAATATATTTAAATAATGAAGAAATATTGATATTTTCATGACTTAAAATGCTAAAATGCGGACGCTAATTCAAATATTTTTTCATACCAATTACTTGCTTTGGTGATACTGCTTGAAACTAGTATTCCTTTTGCCCCATACTCTAATGCTGTTTTGACATCCTCTTTCCTATTTATTCCTGCGCCACAAATTAGTTCTGATCGTTGATCTCTCATATTTACCATTTTATGGCATTCGCGAATTAAGAACGGTTTTTCGGTGGAGATAGATTTCTGGGTGCCAATCAGTTCGGGTGGCTCTATTGCAATATAATTAGGGCCAAATTCTAAAAGTTCTTTTAATTCTCCTGTTGTTTTTACACATACAAAAGATAATAAATTTAATTCCTTTAGTTTTTCTATCAATTGCTTTATTTCCGTTATTTCTGATGGGTGCTCACTATGATTGATTAGTGAACCCATGGCCCCTACTTTACCTATTAATTCCGGAACATAGTATCCAGTTGTTGATCCGGGCATTTTGAGATCAACATGCTGCGATATGACTTTTAGCTTGGTTTGCTTCACTATCAATGCTAAAGAGGGCTGGGGTGGAGAAATGATTATCTCAACACCAAGCTCCTCACTAACCTTCTCGGCATCTTTTACAAGTTTTATTGTATTGTCCCCTGATGTTTCCAGGTAATTCTTTAGATTTATAATTAAAAGGCCATCCTTATTATTTTTCATCTTTGGTGATTGTTACTTGAATTTTTCATTTAGTTTTGAAATCCTTGCCTCATATCCTTTGTTATATTCAAGCTCTTCTGGAACCAGTGTAGCTGGATGAACAAACCCTTGTACCCTAATCATCATTGCTCTTTCAACTGCTTTCATCCTCTGATAATCCCAATCCGAAGTGCCAAAGCCATCGTGAGGTCCAGTAAATTTACCATTGTGCATACTAAATAACAAACAGGAAACTATTGGAATTGAGTAGTTTAGACTTGCGGCTGAGTTTAGTTTTATTGGCATTAGGGGCATATGGTGACTTCCCCTTGTGTTTCCTGCCACAATATGTGATTCATTAAACGCACTACCGGCTTCTTCTGTTGCAGGGAAATTCTTTTGAGTCCTAACAATTGATATGGGGTCATCTTTTCCTACATAAGTACCGGCAATATTGTGCAACCTGTCGGTAGATGAGGAAACTATTTGTTCCCCATTATGAGACAAAACAGAATGCACTACATATCTTCCCGGATACATGAGGGCCGCCTCGATTTCAGGCTTATCATTCCATAGCTTTAAATCTGCAACCTTTCCGGTCATTACATCCATAATTCTAAATATTGCTCCCTTTGCTAATTCCTCATTAATAATCAATCCAGTATTGCTTCCTGTGTCTACAAACATTCTCCAAAAAGGAAAATTGTATGCTCCTGGTTCGGTTTTATCTGCTGCGAAGATGCAAAATACCTCACTAGGCCTTTCATCCATTTCTATCTCGGCAACACCGGGTCCCATACCTTTTACGTTTCCAGAAAATGAATCTTTTAGTAAATCTTGGCCGGCTCCATAAAGCCCCTGCTCTTTTGCAACTTTGGTTCCCTCAGTAAAAGCATCCCATGCAAGTTTGTGTATTTCCTTATTGTCTATGCCTAAAGTATGACTCATTATGATGTGAATATCGTCCCCAGTGTATCCAATATATTTATCAATAAGCATTCCTTTTCCATTTTTCAATACGTAATCTTTAACAGTTTGTACTAATTCGTCACTAGGCCTGGTATGTCCCCCTATACCCCCAATATCTGCCTTTATTGCTGAAACCGTTATTCTCATAAACAAATTGCCTTTTATGTTCTTTAAAAATTTTGTGTAAGTGTTTTCTTTTTATGGCGCTTTTTTTGCTTATCCTTAATTTTATATGTGTATTATGATTGCCAGGGATATCGGATATATGTATAAAATATTTCATTGTTACCATTGTTTTAATTAAATGTTGTAGTTCTTTTTGCTGTGTGTGGATTTCATGTTGCCAAAGAGAGTAACTAATAAATACCCTTTATTTTTCCTTTACTATTATGCGTGACGCAAACTTAATCAAAATAATGATTGAAGAACGTGCTTTGGTAAAACTAATTAAAACCATAGGCGAGAAAGAATACTCTACCAGAGACCTATTGAAAAAACTTGGAGCGTATGGATATGGGCATAAGTTATTAATCAAAGCAGAGGATAGGGGATTGGTAGAAAGAAGCAATGTTAAGAATAAAACCTATAATAAACTAACAAAGGAAGGAAAAAAAATAATCAGATTAGCTAAAGAAATAGGGGTTTAAGTCTATACAACATTTGCTGTGAAATACCCTTTTTTTTATTTTAACAAAAGAGTTAAATTATTTGTTATGTTACGCTCGCCTGCTATGAATAAAGTTATACTTGCCTTCTCTGGTGGATTGGATACCTCTGTATGCGTGAAATATTTGCAGAAATTACATTCTTTAGATGTGATTACACTAACTGTTGATGTAGGACAAGATGAGGATTTTAAGGAAATCGAGAAAATCTCTATGGATTTAGGATCCATAGATCATATCTATATTGATGCCAAAGAGGAATTCGTTAACGAATATGTTGCTCCCGCAATAAAAGCAAATGCTTTGTATCAACAAGAATACCCTCTTGCAACAGCTATTGCTCGCCCTTTGATTGCAAAGAAGTCTGTGGAAATAGCTAAAAAATACAATGTTGCATCAATCGCTCATGGTTGTACAGGAAAGGGGAACGATCAAATACGTTTTGATATCACGATCAAATCACTAAATCCCAACATAAAGATCATTGCTCCCATTCGAGACCTTAACCTTACAAGAGATAAGGAGATAAGTTTCGCTAAAGAAAACGGCGTTAAAATTAGCGAAATATCGAAAAAATACAGTATCGATAAAAACTTATGGGGTAGATCGATAGAAGGTGGAATTCTTGAATCTCTTGGAAACGAACCGTTGGAGGATGCTTTTGAATATGTTAAATTCAACAATGACTCTGTTGGTAGTGTGGAATTAGGTTTTGAAAAGGGAATACCGGTGTCCATAAACGGCAAAACAGAGGAATTGCCTTCTTTGATAGACCAACTAAATCGTATAGCCGGGTCATTTGGGATAGGTATTGTTGATCATATTGAGGATCGAATAATCGGAATAAAGTCAAGGGAAGTATACGAAGCCCCTGCTGCTTTAATCCTTATATGCGCCCACAAAGATCTTGAAAAACTAACGTTAACAAACCATGAGCTACGTTTTAAAGCGATCGTGGAAGAACAGTGGTCATGGCTAGCTTATTCTGGATTATGGTTAGACCCGTTACTTTCGGATCTTAATCAGTTCATAGAAAAAACTCAAGAGAGAGTAACAGGAAAAATAAAGATTAAAATGCATAATGGATATTATAGGGTTATAGGGAGAGAATCAAAATTTTCATTGTACAATAAAGATATTGCAACCTATTTGTCAAATTCAAATTTTGATCAAACTATGGCGAAAGGATTTGTGGAGCTGTGGGGTTTGCCATCCATAACAGCTAATGCTGTAATTTCGGATAATAATCCATAAAAATGGTTAAATTAGGTATTTTCTTTGACAAATTACGTTTCGAGGAAAAATCCCTCTATGAGACAGCTATTAAAAACGGAATTGATTGCAATCTTATTGATTCTAAGAACGTTATTCTAAATACAGAATGTATTACCTCTAATGATTTACATTTCGGGGATGTATTGTTACAGAGAAGTATCAGTCATTTTAGAGGACAGTTTCTGACAGTTTGTTTGGAAATGCTAGGATATGATGTGATAAATAATTCAAAAATAGGGGAGATTTGCGGAAACAAATTGTTAACCTCTATGGTTTTAAAAAAAAATAATGTTCCCACGCCTAAATCAATTTTCTCCTTTAACTATGATTCAGCTTTTAACGTTATTGACGAGCAGAATTTGGAAAAAAATCCTCTGGTCTTTAAACCTATATTCGGATCTTGGGGTAGAGGCGTTTTTCCTGTTAGAAATAAGGAAGTAGGAAAGATGATAGTTGAAATGAGACAAGAAAACCCCAGCACATTTTCAAACATATATTATTTTCAAGAACTAGTCGACCGACCTCCAAGAGATATTAGATGTATTGTGTTAGGAGAACAGGTTGTGGCCGCTATATACCGTTATTCATCCAGCGAAGAATGGCGGACAAATGTTGCAAGAGGTGGAAAAGCCGAAAAGATAAAGATAACATCCGAGTTGGAAGATATTGCTATCAAAGCCGCAAATGCGGTCGGAACTGGTGTTTTAGGAATAGATATGATGGAGGATAAAAAAAACGGATTATTGGTTCATGAGGTGAACAACACTGTGGAGTTTAAAGGAGCGAGATCTGCTACTGATATCGATATAGCCGAATTAATAATTAAATATGCGCTGGATACATATAAAAAATAAAACTACTTCAATAAATTACCAAAAATTTAAATGAGGATTATTTGACGGTTTATTATTTATGAGATTCTGCATTAATAGTATATTTTTTAATGGTAAAAATAATTATCTCGCTGTGAGGGAATTTATATGAAGGTTGGAGTGATTGGAGCGTCTGGATATGTGGGTGGAGAGTTGCTACGTCTTTTGGTTACTCATCCTAAAATAGAGATATCGACTGTTACATCAAGACAACATGTAGGAGAATATGTTCATCGAGTCCATCCAAGCTTAAAAAATTTCATTACTTTAACATTTTCTGACATGGATTTAGACAAAATAACCAATTCTTGTGATTTGGTGTTTGTTTCTGTGCCACATGGGAAATCCAATAAAATTGTTAATGATTTACTGAAAAGTGGGATAAAAATAATAGACCTCTCTGCAGACTTTAGACTTAGAAATCCGCAAGATTATCTGAAATGGTATGGATGGGAACATCCATTTCCCGATTTATTGTCAAAATCAGTTTATGGTGTACCTGAATTTCATCGAGAGAAAATAAAGAATGCCCAACTGGTCTCCTGCCCTGGATGTATGGCCGTCACATCATTGCTCGCATTAAAACCATTAATAGAAAACGATCTAATTGATACAGATCATATTATTGTTGATAGTAAAATAGGATCATCAGGGGCTGGAGCAAAATCAAATTCTGGAACACACCATGCTCTCAGATACGGTGTAATCAGGCCCTATAAACCAGTAAAACATCGCCATACTGGAGAGATAGAACAAGAATTGGGTCTTCTTTCTAAGAGTAAAGTTCATGTAAGTATGACCCCCCATGCTGTTAATTTGGTACGGGGTATATTGACTACAAATCATGTATTTTTAAAAAAGCCACTGAATGAATTAGAGTTATGGAAAATTTACAGAAACTCATACAAAAATGAAACTTTCATAAGACTAATAAGGGATAAAACTGGCTTCTATAAATTTCCAGACCCTAAATTTGTAGTGGGTTCAAACTTTTGCGATGTGGGATTTGACATTGATGAGGATAATAACAGAGTAGTAGCTCTTTCAGCATCTGACAACCTGATGAAAGGTGCGGCAGGCTCTGCAATACAAAACATGAACGTAATGTTTGGGTACGATGAGATTGCTGGACTTAATCTTACTCCGCTTACACCAGTATGATCGTCATTAAGATAGGTGGAAGCATTGTAGAGGGATTACATTCTTCTATATTGGATGACTTTTCAGAATTATATAAAAAAGAAAAAATTGTTGTAGTCCATGGTGGGGGAAAAGACGTTACAAATATTGCTACCCAAATGGGTAAAGAGCAAAAGTTCATAGTGTCTCCGGAGGGTAAACAAAGTAGATATACCGATAAGGAAACATCAATGATATTTACCATGGTTATGTCCGGAAAGGTAAACAAAAATATAACTGCCATGCTATCCAGCAAAGGTATACCATCAGTTGGGATAACCGGAATAGATGGCAAAACTATCAGAGCCGTAAGGAAAAAAAAATTAGTTATTCTAAATGAGAAAGGAAGGAAAATGGTTATTGACGGAGGGTATACGGGAAAAGTTTCTGATATCGATCCAAAATTAATAAGTGTTTTGTTGGATAATGGCTATTTACCTGTGGTCTCTCCCATAGCTTTGGGCGAAGATTATGAATTCTTAAATATTGACGGGGACAGAGCTGCTGCAAACATTGCTGGTGCGTTGAAATCTGATATTGTTATTTTTATAACAAATGTAAGTGGCTTAATGATGGAAGAAAAGTTGGTTAATAACCTTACCTTGGAAGAGGCAAGCAAATTATTGCCTAAAATTGGTCCAGGCATGGAAAAAAAAGTGTTAGCTAGTACAGAAGCATTAACTTTAGGTGTAAAAAAAACAATAATAGCATCAGGCTTGGTGAAAAACCCCATTTTGTCTGCCCTTGCACACAATAATTGCACGGTGATTATGTAATGATTTTCACTGTGAATGAAGAGCATTTTGTGGGCAATATTTATCAGCGATTTCCGGTGAATGTTGCTAAAGGCAAAGGATGTAATCTTTGGGATACTGATGGAAAAGAATATGTTGACTGCATGGGCGGATATGGGGTTGCTTTGGTTGGTCATTGTAATGACAGGGTTGTTAATGCAATAAAAAAACAGGCAGAACAGCTTATAACTTGCCATATGTCTTTACATAATAATTCTAGGTTAGAGTTTCTCAACAAACTTTTTACAATAGTTCCTCAAAATCTAAACAGGGTGTTTTTTTCCAACAGCGGAACTGAGTCTGTTGAGGCTGCCATCAAATTCTCAAGAAAATACACCAATAAAAAGGGCATCATTGCATTGAATGGAGCGTACCATGGGAAAACATTTGGCGCGCTGTCTGTTACGTACAATGAAAAATATCGCAAGTCCTTTATGCCCTTGTTAGATGGCGTTACTTTCATATCATACAGTGATATCGACAAACTTGACGACATAGTCAACAACCAAAACAATGATATCGGAACCATAATCGTTGAACCAATACAAGGTGAAACCGGAATTATAGTTCCACCCGATGGTTTTTTAAAAAAACTACGAACTATT
>JACDHC010000319.1 GCA_013821245.1 Candidatus Nitrosopumilus sp. | reverse complement strand
CCCCTCTACTGTTAATTCAAATCAAATTAAGAATTTTAGCTCATATTCTGATGCAGTTGATGAATTTTTAAATTATCTTATTGTTAATAGTGATGCCACTAAAAATTCTGATTTAGAAAAGCGTTTGGAACTCTTAGAACATGATTTGGAGGAACAGGAAAAAGCCAAAAGCCTTGTCATCTCAAAATCGGCCAAACTAAGGGATTTTGCCATTTTATTAATGCGCCAAATGGATGCTAAAATGAGTGTCGAAAACCCAACCCTCCAAAAAATCCTTTTTGAATTCAATGCAAAATTATTGAGTGTTAGAGGAAAATATGTTTTGGAAATTGCTGACGAAAAATTGCCTTTGGATTCAGATAATTTCAATATCCCAAAACTTTCTTCATCTTTATTTGGCATTGCAAAAGAAAAGGAAAGGGGCTTAATAACCATTGAAAACTCTCAATTGAAAATAGCGGAACAAATAGATAAACTCAAACAAAAAAAAGACAAAAAACCTTTGTCTGGCATTAAGGTGTTAGCCAATAAAGAATGGTACGAAAAATATAGGTGGTTTTTTACAAGTGATGGCCTTCTTGCAATAGGCGGAAAAGATGCCACATCTAATTCTGTGATTATACGCAAACTTCTTACAGAAAACGATTATGTATTTCACGCTGAAGTTAATGGGTCCCCCTTTTTTATATTACAAAATGCTAATATTTCAAACACCGATATTTCTCAAAGTATTTTGGAAGTTGCCCAAGCAACAGTGTCTTTTAGCAGATCCTGGAAAGGTGGCTTGTCAAGCTCTGATGCATATTGGGTTCTTCCTTCTCAGATAAAAAAAGGTGCTCCCACAGGACAATATCTTCCCAAAGGATCATTTGTAATAGAGGGAAAAAGAAATTTCGTAAAGAACTTGGAGATCAAGTTGGCCATTGGACTGTCATTTATTGATAACAAGTCGTTATTTTTTGTTGGACCATATCAAGCAGTAAAAAAAAGATCAACATGCATGAGAAACTTGTTGCCTTCTGGTTTGGATGTAGTTAAAGCCTCAAAAAAAATCAAAGCAGATTTTGTAGATTATTCAATTAAAAATGATTTTCCAAGAGACATAATCGAACATCTTAAAAGTTTATCGATAGATGAAATAGTGAGAATTTTGCCTGTTGGCCAATGTAAATTATTGCCTATCGAGAAAGGTGATTTAAAAGAGAATTTTATTGAAATAACAGAAAAGTAATTAAATTCAGATTATAAAGGTTTGATATGGCTAAAGATATTCGAGATGAAGATGCCGGAATGACCACAAGGATATTGGTTAGTGATGTTATGAATAGTCCCATCATACACGCAAAACCTGATGATGATATCATTACAATATCAAAACTTATGGGTGAAGCTAAAATTGGAAGCATTGTTATCTTAAATAATGATGTGCCTTTGGGAATAGTGACCGATTGGGATATTGTCACCAAGGCCGTTGCAAAAGGTTCAATTCCATCAGGAATAAAAGCATCCGATATAATGCAAAAGCTGGTAACAATTAATGGTGACGAAAGCATTACCTCTGCTGCAAGACTCTTAAGACAACATAGTATCAAACGCCTAGGTGTAACCCATAAAAACAATGTAGTTGGAATAATTTCAGTATCTGATGTTCTTGCGGTTACTCCAGAGTTATTTGACGTGGTTTCTGAAAAAGCGTTACTAATAAGGGGGGAAATCGGACGTTCTCCTCGAAACGTATCTGGATATTGTGATGAATGTGGTGATTGGTCTGATTTTCTATTGTATGCAGATGGATCATTTACTTGTGAAGCATGCAGGGGAGAATAACAAATAATTAATAAAAACCGAACCGGTTTCTTATTCATTTGAATTGTCTTTTATATTTAACACCAAAGGTTAAAATTCCCTTTTCTAGAACTTTTACTGTAATGAGTTCTATTGTACCTTTGGAACAAACTATTGATAAGGTTTTATCTGAATCCCGGATAGAGTTTATCCATAAAATAGATTCTGCATACAATGAATCTTTAAATAATTTAGAATCTTCACGTTCAAATATACTACAAGAATACTCAAAAATCATCA
>JACDHC010000125.1 GCA_013821245.1 Candidatus Nitrosopumilus sp. | reverse complement strand
TATAGACATAATTGCGTACAATGGTATAGCAACCAGTAAAGCCATGTTCATCGCGTAACCGTTCCAATATTCGCATCGCGCTATGGCGTTGCTTGGCATGGACTTGTTTGTCGGCTTCCAATATGGCATCTATGATGCCAGTGAAAGGGGCAAGCTTGAGAGAAACAGGGTCGCGCTTGCGTTGGTAGCCTGGTGGCGCTGCGTATTGACACATCTTCTTCACGGTCTTGCGGTGTATGCCAAAATAACGCGCAACTTCTCGCTCACTTCTGCCTTCAACCATAACCGCTCGTCGAATTTTTACGTATAGTTCCACTGAATACATCCTTCTCGCCTTCCACTTGATACTAAACGCATCAGTCTACAGGCATTGGACTGGTACACTATTACGCCGCGATCGCCGCGTAATTTAGTGCGCTTCGGTGGTACATTATTACACCGCTATTTACATGCGCAACCTTGACCTGCAGCACACCATCCAGCATAACGTACTCATGGCTTCAGTCAAACCGATAGGTTTCACCAACTGGGAATGCGAGCGAAACAAAGGCTTGCGTTGTCGATGGCCGATGTAAGTTTTATTGCTTCCAGTCTTACAAACAGCTGTACGGGGCCATAGGAACCTTGATAGCATTCAACCTGCAAACACTCATACAAACGCTGTGCAGTCCTGCGTCGACGTTTAGGCAGTTTCGTATCCAGCTCCAGCCAATCAACTAATTGTGGTTTAAAAGTACCCAGCTTCGGTGTTGGCTGAACGTTACGCTGATAACCTTTCTTCACTGGAAAAATGTAGGCGCTTGATTTCGGCTATATGTTTCATTTATATCTTTCCAGGGTTTTCCGGCTATGACAGATATTCTCATTAACAAACTGGTAACTTTTCAATGTCAATTCCAGCTCTACCCTGGTAATTTTTGCATGTTGACTAATAATTATACAAAAAAGTATCTAAAACTTATTTATTTGGCTTAACGCATTTGCTGCAATAGCCTGATGTATGCTACACAATCTTGCATCAAAAATTCATAGGGATTGACTCGAATAATAGTTTTAATATGTCACAATAAGTGTTTAAATTATATGCAATAATTCTTTGCGAAAAACTAATTGGTTTTTCTTTCTTATAAATTACTTTTAATTAACAAGAAGATGTTGGTTTTTATCTCTTATCCACGTGAGCTTGTAAGATTTGCCGAAATTCTAGATATTGAGTTAAGCAATCGAAACATTGATACTTTTATAGACAAAAATGGTATCCCTCCTGGAGCAACCTGGAGTGTAGAGATTGATAAATATATACATAAAGCAGATCTTTTTGTAGTACTTTATTCGACCAAAGCCCTAGAAAACCCAGAGAAATTTTTTCAAATAGAAGTTGACTTAATTGAAAGATATTGCAAGAGCGATAATAACTTAAAATTAATTACGATTGTATTTCCACCTACGAAGCCAAACGATTTAAGACCATTTTTTAAAGCTCGCCAGTATCTTTTAGCCAGTGAGAATGAATTTGAAGCTCATAACTGGGTACATAAAATTCTCCAGGAAATTAGCAAACTTAAAGAGATCAAGTCAAATCAAAGAATAGAAGAAATAGAAAAAAAATGGAAATTTAAATGGCATATTTCGGTTTTCATTATCTTATTATTAGCAATCCTTCTGGTTGTTGATGAAATCGACTTATTAATTACTGGCGGTGGAAACACTACGAACGGTGTGAATGGAGCTGGAGCAAGTATTATAAAGCCTCCGTCAATAGGTGAAACGGTATGTAATTCACTACGTGGAAAATATGAGCTTGATCACGAATATGTTTTTAGCTGGGATGCAAATTCGAGATCAATCGCTACTTATGAAACTACTTGGCATACAAGTGAGGATAGTTGTTCTTATAATGAAAAAGATGACTTTTTTACACTAAAAGGGATCGATAGAACATATTTTGATGTGGAAACAATTATAGATGGAAAATATGTCCGTATTGCAACAGTATTACTTTCTTATACTTCAGAAGTTCATATCATCAATGCAGATGGTAGGTTAGTTGACAGAATTTTTAATGCTGTAATACCTCCAGAAGAAGTAAAAAAAGAGGATATAAGGATATACCCACATGGAAAAACTAATGAGCTAGCTAAAAGCTTAGATGATGATTTTATTTTTAAAAAAACTTATGAAGTTCTAAGAGCTCGTTATGAGAAGCATAAAAAAATAAGGTCTAAGGGTTGCAGCCCTATGCGTGGTTATATAGGAACTAGATTGGCTATATCTTTTGTTTGCCCTCATTATTCTCGCGTGATGGTTAGAATTAACGGATAACTCTGATCAAAACCCTGGTAGCATATCAAAGCGATGCATAATTTCATAAAACAACATATTCTTGTAAATAGATGGCTCACCAAAGAAGACAAACCTGGTAACTGGCTTATTATGATTCCAGTTTTAAAGTCTAATATCCATATGGAGTTGACTGCAAAACAAGTGAACCGAATTAGCGCAGCTTTCAGACAATCCACTGAAATAATTCGCGGACAATATGTATTGAAATTTTCCCCAGAGAAATACGTAGATTTGATGTATTTATGTAGGACTCTGGTGATGGTGCATAATACAAACAGGCAATCAGTATTGCCCCCGCTATAGAAATAATTAAGTGAATAAACTCGTATGCAACGGACCCGCCAGCAATCTTAATTTCTGTTGGCTTTGGAAATGTGTTCTAATTAACCAGGATTAGCTGTAAAGCGATATCTTCGCGTAGTCGCTAGATATAAAGGATGCATAAAATAAAATAAAATAAAATAATTCATTGTAGCGCATTCTGACGCAATTATATGGTATTGCATTTTTCTTAGCAAAGGAGAGTGAAAAAACCCAAACGCGAAAAGTCTCAGTGGTAGTTTCGCCACTGTTGACGATTAGTAAGAAATACCATCGCATTTGGACTTGTTTTGTCAGTAGCAGTAAACCGAACCCCTATCCTATCCTAGCCAAGAAAGAATAATCTTATTGACACCTATATCAGCTGATACTATTTTCTTCTTGGCAAGGGTGCTTTTCTTCGTCCAACTACTATATCAACTAAAACACTAAGAAAATTGGGTTTATTTCTCGTCAATTTGATAAGGAGTAAGTGTATTGAAAATAATGAGTGGCGGACAAACTGGTGTTGATAGGTTTGCATTAGATTGGGCAATTAGAAATAATATTTCTCATGGCGGATGGTGCCCCAAAGGCAGGCGCTCAGAAGATGGCCTTATCCCCATTCACTACGATCTGAAAGAATCAGCTTCAACAGGCTACAAGTCAAGGACTCGGAAGAATGTTCGGGATGCGCATGGAACATTGCTTCTAACCCCAACCCGCGAATTAACTGGCGGAACATTGTTAACCCGGAACATTGCGCAAAATAATTACCTGTCTCATTTGCTGCATCTTTGCCCTGGTGATAAATGGCATGGTCAAATCAAATCATTTATTTCGCAGTATTCGATTGAAATATTGAATGTTGCGGGTCCTCGCGAATCTAGTTTACCCCCAGATTTTGATCAATTCGTTTATGCAGTTCTGAATGAAACGCTCGGGAAGGATAAAAAGTATTAACGAATTGTAATTTTTATTTTTTATTGAGTTTAATGGGAAATTTTCAGTGTTTATTTCGGCCTTTCCTGGTAATTTTTGAATGTTTTTTAACACGATATAGACTAATAATGCATGCCATTGAGAAATAATCGACTCAAGAGTCTCATTTAAGTGACAAATTTATTTTTTATTAATCAATGCGTTAAATAAATTGACACAAAAATACCGAAACTCAGGCGACATAACTTGTTATTGGAATTGATTCGCTACAATATATATCATTGATTAATATAAATAATTATAATTCGGCATGGCAATTGCTTACCAAATATTGTGAAAATCAATTTTTTCGTGAGAAATGATATTAAAATATAAAAAGTGATTAAGACATTAGATTCTATTGAATATGATCATTTATTGGTATAATTAATTAAAACTTTAAATATAAGATGGGGCTATAACAATGATAAAAACATTTCTTTTGGGTTTAATTGTGGCTAAAATTTTGACCCTTACGATTACTTTTAATGTAATTGCAGATCCAGCCGTTGACATTAAACAAATTAAAATCAAAACAGATGAAACTCGAATCAAAGAACTGCAAATTATGCTGAAAGATAAAATTCAAACACAACCATTTGGCGGTTATGCGATATTTACCGAGGAAGGCAGTGTTATTGCAGTTACATCACATGCTGGATTCTTTGATAGTTACAAGCAAGTTAGTCCCTCTGACTCACAAATTGCATTACAAGTAGGAAAACATGCTTTTGTATGTGATGTGACTGATGTTGCATGTGGCCCTGAATGGCATACTCATTTAGTAGAACCTGTTGATAGTGAGCACTGTGATTTTAAGGCTGTTGGTGAGCTTACTCACACTGAACCTTCTAATTGGTTAGAATTTAAAAATAAGAAAATTACTATTAATAGCATTGACATGGGTAATGAAGCATTCAAAGAAGCAATTGGAGGCAATTTCAGAGATTTTAAAGTAGGTGCTCCTATTGAGGAAGGTATGGTGTTTAATCTTATTCCTGAATTTGTAGATCCTAGTGATATACGAACGTTACAAGCTATTTGTATCGTGCCAACGGGAGAAGGTAGATTATAATGGTGTCACATTATATTTAATTTCTCTTGTTAACGCATATCTGGACGATGAGATAGCAAAACTTTACTGGAAAGATTGTAGCTATTGCCGTGTTTATGCTGGGCTACTGGCGGCAGGTAAATATATCAGTTGACGCGAGGGTATCCGTAAACGGATGCGACACTTGGGCCTAGGCGGGTAACCAGAAAGAAATTTAAGTCAACGACTGACAGCCAGCATAATAATAAATCCATTGCGCCGAACTTACTGAGGCAACAATTTACCATGAGCGATTCGGACCAGGCCTGTGTTAGTGATATCAGTGCTATTCGGGTGATGCAGAAATGGTTTTGCCTTGCCATGGTTTTTATTTTTATACAAGCAAGGTAAACGGTTGGGCAATGGACAAAAGTACGAAAGCCACCCTGGTCTATAATGCGCTCAGAATGGCATTACAAAACTGATCTTATCCCAGAAACCTCATTGTGCACAACGACCGCGGTAGCCAATATTGTTCAAAATCATATCAAAAGCTGATTATTGATCATCAACTTAAATGTAACTTGAGTCGTAAAGGCAATTGTTATGATATTGCGGTTTGTGAAAGCTTTTTTCATTAACAGAACTGATTATATATATCAGCGGAAATATGAAACATGCGATCAGGCAAAGCGATCAATCTTTTTGTACTTCGAAGCCTATTACAATCGTATCAGGCGTCACTCTGGTATTGATTACATGAGCCCGGTAAACAGTGAGCAATAACCGTTGAAAAATATACTCCGTTTTTCTAGGGGCAGATCAAGCTACCAGAGGTCAATATATCAGGAAAACTATACCAGCTTCAGGGGTTCATTCCAATTTCTTGACAAGCGGAGATCAAACAGAGTTTGCTGATTTAATAGGATCAGTTAATCCATGTTGCGCAAGCTGTTCAAAACGATACAATGGTAACGGGTGACTGAAGAGATAGCCTTGGTAAGCAAGGCATCCGGCGTGGGATAAGAAGTCTCGTTGCATTGTCGTTTCAACGCCTTCTGCGATTATACTAAGATTGAGATTTTTGGCTAGAACAATGATACTTTTTGCAATAGAAGCATTGTAAGTGTCACTCAGTACGTCATGTACGAAAGAGCGATCAATCTTCAATTGATCCATTGGCAAGTGTCTTAAGTACGACAGAGAGGAATAGCCGGTGCCAAAATCATCCAGCGAAAATCCTACGCCATGTTCTCTTAAGTTGGCCATCTTCTGGCTAATTTCCCTTATATCTAATGCCATTAAACTTTCAGTTAGTTCCAGCTTCAGTCGCTGCGGATTAGCACCCGTATGCTTAACCCATCTTTCGATTTTTCTCGTTCAAAAATGATATAACTCATTGATTCTTCGTTGACGGTTAAATTTTATTATGTTAACAATCAATAGGTTGTATTTTTACTTCCGAAT
>JACDHC010000318.1 GCA_013821245.1 Candidatus Nitrosopumilus sp. | reverse complement strand
CAGTTATAAGCAAGCAGGCCAGTCTATCACAAAGAACCAATTTATTCAATCCAGCTAAATAGGTTGAGTTAGGCAACAAAGCATCCTTTGATTTTTCTTTTGTGTTTATCCATGCGGAAAATGGTTTAGTTTGGTAATGTATTCATCTTTTGGGTACTTTCCTTGATTCAGTCAATTCATACAAAACTTTTATAGGTTTTTTCCAACATCTATTTAATGTTGCATCCAAATTGGCTATGGTGCAAAAAGTGTGTGGTGTATTGACCTTTGACGATAGCTCAGAGGTAGGTGCTTGTGCAGTTGGTTTTGAACGTAAGGAAAGTTGGAGATGGTACTAAAAATGCCGTGGACTGACTTTTGGAAGCAATGGTGTCTGCCCTGCAGGCAGAAAGCATGATGGCAGCAAAAGTGAGACTTTTAAGGTTATCAAAGAATATGACAGGATTGCTGAAGGCCAGCCTGGATGGAGGCACTGTACAAATTGTGAGGCATTGTTTTTTATCGATAAAGAGAACAAATGTACCGTGTCTGATGGTGATGTACCACATGTATCAAATGTAAATGGAACATACAAAGTGACAAGGATGCCAAGCAAAAACAAAAATAACTTTCCCCGATATCAGAACTTTACCAATAATGCTCGAGTAAATTTTACTGGCACATTCTGACTCCGTTTCCACCCAAAAACCAATTGGACACAAGGAACCGGCACACTGCCTGATGTTCTGAAATGTTGTTGGCCCCAGCTATCTCTGAAACGGTATCCTTTAGTTGCTGGAGTTGGTTGAGGCCAAACCCCATTGCATCAAGTTTCAAAAATGCATTTCAGGTCTGCATGTGGGTGTTTAGTTGTGACTTGCCAGAACGAGCACTCTTTATTTAGGGCTGCTATTTGATCATGTAGTTCCTTTTTTTTCCTTTCGTTGTCCTTTACTTCCTGCCTACCTGACAATGCGTTGTTGTATTCACATATTATCACAGAAGCGTCATAGTCGTGATGCTTGAAGTCATGCATGAGCTTGGCAAGGTCTTTTACATCATCTATGCTGATTCCATAGTATCCTATAGCACTTTTTTTATCTCATGATACTATTTGATGTAAGCCATGACAGATTTTTCTTTTTGGACTAATTTGTTTAGTTTGTCTTATGCCTGATACCTTTTTGAGTCCAAATCGTCAAATTCCTTTAACAGGTCCTGCTTGTCCTCCTCGAGCAGCTTTTTTTCCTCTATTATTTGGGCTATACGGTATGAAACTTGGGAGACAAATGGGATTCCAGTCTCAAATGTTAGATTTTGTTTTTTTAGTTTTGGATCTAATCCAGTAAATTTGCCAGTTGGAAAATTGGGATCGGATTGGAGACTCCATTCCAAATGCTGTATATTTATTGTTCCTGGTGGCTCTATCGAAATTGGTTGTTGCTGTCCATGTTCTTAAGCCTCATTCTGGTTGTTATCAATGTTGCTGGTTAAAGAAAAATGGTTATTGTTGTGACTGGTACAATCTAGCAAATCCCTTATCCATGAAGGTATAATGGATGGGGTAATGCCCTAATTTTTGCAGTTCCAGCATATCTCCTCTATAAATGAGGTGATTTCATTGTTTGCATCGTCATCATATTCTTTACCCCACCATATGTTTTTCCTCTTACGCCTGGGTTCTTCAGCAACCGCAATACCCTATAGCCCTCTGCGCATTGCCTGACTGTGATTCTGGTTTTTTTAATATGACGGCAAAATCCCTTAACTCCTCAACGTTAGGTATCCCTGTTCTTGCTATCCAATCCTTGATAATGCCCAATGCCGTTCCAGCCGACATGCCTTCATCGATGGCGATCTGGTCTCTTGGTTTGCCATTTAGATACCCTTGTATAACTAGCGACCTGACCGATTGGTTTGATTTAATCAAATCATATATCATACATAAATGTTGCAAACCAGTTACAAAGGAAATGCCCCAAACGGTCAGTTTCGTCAAATTCACCGTCACTCTCGTCAAAAAAGTCGTCAAAAGTTTTTTCCAAGGCCGTGGTATTGGGGAGAGGAGAAAGGGACTGGCCGGACAGGGTTTGAATTTGATAAGTTTTA
>JACDHC010000124.1 GCA_013821245.1 Candidatus Nitrosopumilus sp. | reverse complement strand
GCTTTGAGGAGCTACAGAGTCCGTTCCAAGTGCTGGGGTGGAGTCATCGGCTGCTGCTGATTCGTCGCTTTGAGGTGCTGCAGAACCCGTTCCAGTTGCTGGGGCCGGAAGAGTAATTCCGTCGAGAATATCAAATAGACCACCGAAGTTCATTCCATTGGCACCGCCCTGTCCAAGCATTTGCGCTGAAGTTTCTTGATGAAAGATTGCGGATGTGGATGTCCCTGCTGTAACTGCTACTAAAAATAAAAATAGCACTTTAGATGATGAAATCGTTATCATTAAGGGAGTACCTTCATGATATGATAAAGAGGTTTGAGATAATAGCTATTTATGAGTATTATGATATTATCTATAATAATAAAAAAAGAAATATTTTTCTACTATTTACAGCGTAATGGAAAGGACAAAAACATCATCTACAGCAGTCACATTAAGTGAAATTCAAATTCGATTTCCCAATCTGAAACTATGCCGGTGGAGTTTTTAGGTAACGATATCCCTATTTCATATATATCAAATTCCAACGAATGTTATTGAGTTTTAAAAGGTATCATTTTATTATTATATTAATTTGACATTTTCTTGAAAAATTGATTCTGCGGATAAGAAATGTATCGCTTACTTAGCCTTTAGGCCTGTCATTTACAATATCATAAATCTAATTACCAGGAATTCAATCACAATGGACACTCTTCAGTATCGCTCCTTTAGGCTCTTTTACCAAATAAGGTATAAAGAAAGTTTCAAAACGGTTAACAATCAGGAAAAATATTTGCTCGCTCATATATTTATGCCAAATGAAATTTCCAAATGGTTAGTGTATGTGAGAATAGCCGGATATTCGGAATGTTTTGGCAGCAAACGCTCAAAAATTAAACATCGCATTAAAAAAGGGAATTGGAATTTAACATACAGCAATAAGGCCTCAAAGTATCTTATTGAATTACATTTGCTTTAACAAATCATGAAAGTCCTCATCTGACATTTTGTTTTTGGCATCCATTATTTGCTCAACATCTTTACCAGCCAAGTATCTTAACTTTGGCTTTTTATCCATAATGGCATCAAGCACTATTTTCGCTACATATTCCGGATTAGCCGCGTTTTTAAGCAATTTATCCATTCCACTTTCCATACCCTTCATTAGCTGAATGTATGGTGAATTAGGCTCCTGGGACCTTTTTGCCAAAACAGCAGATTTGAAAAAATTTGTTTTAATCAGGCCAGGCTCTATGAGTATTGTTCTAATTCCAAACGGCTCAAGTTCATAAGACATGGATTCGCTTATCCCCTCTACTGCAAATTTTGAGCTTGCATAGGCAGAGCTTGCTGCAATTCCAAATCTGCCAAGACCTGAGCTTATGTTGACAATTGTTCCAGATTTCTGTTTTCTCATTATCGGAAGCACAGATTGTATTGTCCTTACCAACCCAAACACATTTGTTTCATATTGTGATTTTATCTCGTTCACATCCAGGTCTTCTAACGCCCCTGTCAACCCATATCCGGCATTATTTACTAGTATGTCTATTCTGTTGCTTTCATCAAATATTGTTTTAATTGCATTCCCGACTGAATTGTCATCTGTGACATCAAGATGTTCAATTTTTAATGGTAGTTTTTCTTTGTCTGCAATGGTCTTTAGTTCATTAGTTTTGCCAAATTTCTCATAGTTGCGTATGTTGTAAATCCATTTCTTGCGAGCATTAATGAAATTTCACGGCCAATTCCACTTGAACTCCCCGTTACAACAGCGACCTTGTTGTGTCCTTCTTCCATGATATTTATTAAACTAAAATCAAAATAAACATATAATTTAAGACGATTTGCTAAAGCACTAGAAATTTGGATTTCATCATAATTAAAAGCGAGAACCCTCTCCCCTTAATCACAAGAATTTAAATCCTGCTCAGTCCTTTGGCAATGACTTGAAGAATCTGGCTTTTAGATTAATCCGTGATTTAAGTTATGCAAATCAAACTACAATAGGCACACCTAAACTTTACAATTCTTAAAGAGGATAACAATAAAAAATATAACACTCCCTGTCAAATAGCAAAGATTGTTAAAATGACATTATGGGTATTACTTAGTGGTTCCACGCTACTCCAATACCGCAACTGCCCAGGGATGCTGCAAACAGTATTCTTTTGCCCAAGGAATTTTCAGTTATCTCCATGAAGCACCCAAATCAAAAGAACAATATATGCCGCGATTGGGAATACTGCATATAAGTTCATTTACTTTACGTAATACTCACGTCATAAAATCCAGCAATGTCATGTCTTTACCAAGTTCCATTTCATTACCCATATTTCCACCTTTGCATATTTTGTTTATTAGTTTTTGTTGCTGTATGAGTAATGATACATAAAACAGAAAAGTTATACAGAATTCAGAATCTTTGTCATTCATTATTTGACTCCTAGATTCGCCATAACTAAAGCAGGTTTCCAACATCATTTTTAACAGCATTTCCCTGTCTTCTTTATGAAGGGAATATACAAGGCCCTTCCACTTTTCACAAATTCTATCAAACAACAGATTCCTGCAATAGGGTTTATTGTCAGCCAATAACTTTAGTTTCAGGTTTATTTCATCTGCTGTTACATCATCACAAAAGTCACCACATTCTGATTTTGCTTTTTCTTTGCCGACCTCTGAGAGTGTTTTATGATTATGAAAGAGACATCCCATTATAACAGATTCCAATGTTACAGGATTGACAGCATTGGACAAATAGGAGGCATATAGTTCGGCATTTTCAAAAATTTCATCAAATGCCCTTTTATCCAGTTTAGATGGCAACTCTTTCTTAAAACCAGACCAACTCAACCGCTCTATTTCTAACAATTGCCTAAATGAAGGAATTGTTCTTCCCATTTACTTAGTTGCACAATGTTAACTAAAAGGTTTACGCAGTGTATTCTTGGGTATTGGTGAATTATGCGGTATATCAAGGGATGTATCAAATGCATTAGTAAATTGAAAAGACATTAAACGATGATGATGTCCAAATAAAGTTTAGATGTCAATTTTTCAATGTATATGTAAATGAATCATTCAATCCTGCAAAATGTATAGCCTATTTGCTTATTCCCAAAAAATAAGCCTTGGATTGACATTGAAAATGTAAAAAGCATCCGGATCCTTGGAAGATAGTTAAATTCACAAATTCCCTGTCATTTAAATTTAAGTGGTGAAAGCGTTCTCTCCACATGGTAAATATATTCTGATAGGCTTCAAATACGCCTACTGCAAAATGAAATTTTTTCTTTAGGCGGATGATAGCAAAGAGCTAAATATTCAACAATACAAAAAAATTTTATAGAACAGGTTATGGTATTGTGAGTTGAACGGTCTCAGGTGTTTTTGATGGGCTGTTTACACCACTCGCTCTCTTAAATATATCGTCCCCGTATACCATTTCCGCGGTAAATCCTTTACCAACCGGAACGTCCTCTGAGTCAAAATCAAATGTATAGGACACAGTTGATTTTGCAGGGCACACTGCACCGTTTAATACCTTGGAATATTCCGTTCCGTCTATATACACATGAACTGTACTTACTGCATCAGTATTTGCATTGTTAGTAACCTGAACAATGACCCTAAATACTGGTTTTTGACCAGATGTTGTTGTTGTTGTTTCAGGATATTCTTGGGCTTGCGCATTCAAAGTGAATAGAGACAAAGTGACAGATGAGATTAAAACAACTACCAATGTAATTGCAAAAAGAAACATCCCTTTATTGTGTTTGTTGTGGACAGGCGAGTATGTTAACAACTGTCTTTGGACATCGACATGGCATATTCTTTTCAATATAAAACAATATAACATAAGTTAATTAAAAATATATTTTGCAAGTTTACTATGTGAAATTACGTTATGTTTTTAGCAGATAAATTCTTTCTGTTATTGTTTTTGTTTTGGTAAATCAGTATTGTCAAGAGAAAAGTTAGCTATTGGATCAGCAGCAGCAGCAGCATCTCCTTTATGTTGAATGAGAAGAATGGCCCAGCTGTTTGAAACCGCGTTAATAGGATGATATGAAATAATCATTTTCGTGTCGTTGATTGTTTCTGTAATGGAACCTGACTGCCCATCTATGGCGTTTCTGAATCCCTGCAAATTAGCGAATGATTCATTTTTAGACGACAATCCCCTGTTTGAGTCTGCCACTTTTACACCGTTGCCATCTACAAGCACAATCCTTTTTTCTTCCTGGTTGGTTAAACTAATGTATTTTTGTAGCATTTCATTAAAGGTTTCAAAGTTTAATCCAGCAGCTAAAATTCCTTTTAGAGATAAAGTATTGTTGTCTTTTGAATCATATATAGGAACCGCCAATTGGACTTGTTTGAGGCCGGAAGAGGCAGATGTAATTACATTGCCAAGAAACGGATCCCTAGTGTTTATCACACCTTTATAATAATCCCTAAAGGATAAATCAGAAGTGGTGAGGTTTAGTTGGCGCTCAAAGGGTTCCAACATGTATACAGTACCATTTGGCATAAGAAATAACACGGAAACAAGGTCTTCAGAGTATTTAGACAGCAATTGCTTTGCTATTTGTCTTTTTTCCATATCTGCATATAAGGGTATTCCATTGATAGACAAATTAAACGGACTTGAAAAAGAAGAAGTATGTTCCATATCCGGCAGTTTGCTCGTTAGTTCAAGAATTGCAGATGCCTTCTCCAACCTATTCTCAATGCTTTCTGACAAAAGGTAAAGCCCATTATTACTATTGCCATCTCCATGAGTTTTGTTTTTAGATCCAGGCATGTTTTGTGCATCTGTTTTTTGTTGGTTAAATGAGAATAATGAGTTATTAGCCCCATTGTTGGAATCGGATATTGTCAAATGGTATGTAACGTTATTGTCCCAACCATAAGGTACTGCAAATGCATATCCACTGTCATTGGTTTCAATATTGGAAACATTCCTTAAACTTCCATTGAAAGAAACTGTATGATTACCTTCGGAAAGTGGCATTAAAAAGACCCAATTTCCATCCGATACGGCTTGTGTGGTTTGGGGTGGCAAATCTAAAATATTGTTTTCAGGCAATGTAAAATTAAACAAAGGTGATTGGACCCTATAATCTTCCAGGTTTGGAATGTTTTTTCCGTCAACGCTTGCTTTTATATCCATTACCGAGTCCTGGATTTCTTTAGCGCACTATCTCAAATGTCCTTCGTTCTTTAAGTTTGGAAACTCTGCAAAAGAGCATTCAGAGTTTAGTATGGGAAATAATATAGATTTGCCTGAGGGCACAGTGCATTGTCTTACCGCATCATGCCCATAAGAACCAGGAAAGAACCATACGGAACCTTTTTGGTTTACTGCACAATATATTCCAGTATCATCATATGCGGGATTGGTGTCTTTTGGTATGGAGTAAGCCCATTGCCACCATTTCGCCGTCCATTCAGCAAAAGTAAATCCGTAAGGATTCGAATTGGCATCAAACACTACTGCTGTTGTTTCATTGTGGCTATTGCCATTATTTGTTGATGATTGGGCAAAAGAAAATAATTGTGGTTCCAAGTTTGCAGCCAAACACAGCAGTAAAGCCAATTCAATTGTTCCGCGTATGATATTTCTTGCATTGTTTTGCATAATTTTACTGCACATAACAATAACGCAAAAGGCATTATCAATAGAAAGGTTTTTCTTTTCCAAAGATAAAGGGCAAAGCGAATTGTAAGTTTAGGTGCGGGTTTGCGTTGTGTGTAGCATGCAATGATAATCATAACCGAATTATTCAAATTAATAGATTAACGAAATGGTTTTTTCTAAAGGTAATGATATATAACCACCAAGCTTTTCTGTTGACAAGTGCATTTCTGGGCCGGCTCATTTTGCCGAATTATTGACAATAATGAAAAAAAATTGTCTTTCCCAAAGGCGTGGTTTCAATATCCGATATTATTACCCTAACCTCATATCTTGGCAATCAAATACCCGACAAGTCATGGATGCTTTATTTGCTTGATTTTTAATAGACAAAACATTGCAGCTGAATTAAATCTTATTTGCTCATTTAACAATGATGGCAAATTTGATGCAATATTTAATGGTGTAAATCAATACCAGTTTAAGAAAATACAACCTTTAAT
>JACDHC010000317.1 GCA_013821245.1 Candidatus Nitrosopumilus sp. | reverse complement strand
ATAGCCAATTTGGATGCAACATCAAATAGATGTTGGAAAAAACCTATAAAGGCTTTGTATGAATTGACTGAATTAAGGAAGGTACCCAAAATATGAATACATTACCAAACTAAACCATTTTCCGCTTGTATAAACACAAAAGAAAAATCAAAGGATATCAAAAGAGATGAATGGTTTTAAGCGCATTTTTGCTATTTTATGTGGTGATGTGTCTTTACAATTGATAATGGATAAAGTTGAATACTAGAACAATACCAATTACAATAGTTTATTAGCATTTGGCCTAGTAATATGCTATAATTGAAAGACGCTCTGACTGATGGGGAAAAAGGTTTCTCTAAAATTCTGCTGGCTATAGATGGGTCAAAAGCCTCAATGGATGCTGCAGAAGATGCGATTGAGATTGCCAAGAATAACAAATCTCAATTGATTGTCATTCATGTTATTGATTTTTACAAATATCCCTATTTGTTGTCTTCAACTGTTTTGGCTCCAACATTTGGTTCTCAAAGATTTGATGAGGATAAAAAGAAAGCAGGTGAATGGTTGAAAACTATAAAAGAAAAATTCATTCAAAGTAATGGTATTGGCAATGCTGATGTAAATATTGATAATAGTTTTAAAACCGAGGTTATCGAAGGTAAAGCATCTGTTGCAGCAACCATAGTGGACTATGCTGAAACAAAAAATGTCGACTTGATTGTAATAGGTAGCAGAGGGGTAACAGGTTTTAAAAAGATGTTGGTTGGTAGTGTGACTTCAGATGTTGTTAAATATGCGCATTGCTCGGTATTGGTGATAAGGTAGGAGTACGGAGTCATTTGCCTTTTGATTAGGGTAATTGTATTTTATGTTACTATATAATGCCATCTGATGTTTATTATGGATAAAATTGTATTATATGGCGGATTACCTTAATTGGATAATGGTCTCTAATGCTTTAAAGATTATTTCAAAACCCAACAGGTTTTTCATTAATTGGTTTGTTTATAAATTGCTATTGAAATTTATAGTTGAATAAGTTTGGGAATTATCGTTTGCCGCCATTTCTGTGGTTGGTTGTGTTATTCTTTGCTGCAGCTGATATAGCAAGTTTTTTTGGTTATGTATTTTATCTATGTGTTTCGTTAATGTGTGATTACAAGTAAAAGCATTTTTTTAGTTAAAATAGATGTTATTTGGTGTGTCATGGCAAATTATATATCTTGAAGCCTCTTGAGAATCATTATGTTAATAATCTGGGTTAATGTTTTGATAAAAAATATATAATTTGCCAAAACTCAGTTTTATGGTGGTGGGTAATTCTCTTCTCCTACCTCGCTTAAGTCGCTATCACTTAATGATCTATCCATATCATAATAGTTGTCACTATCGTCCAAATTTTCTTCCCGATGTATCTTTTCTATTGCCTTATCTTGATTTGGGATATCTGCACTCATTACCCAAAATGTATAAAACAAAGTATAAAACATTGTATTTGGTTATTTTGAAATTATGTATTGACTATTAAAGTATATTATATTATATCTATTGATGAGTCAAGACAGTTGTATTTTCATTGCAATTCATTTAATCAAAGGTAAAAAGCGGTATGTTTAGTGAGAAATTTAGTTTAAGAAAGACTTTTGCAGAAAGTTATAATCCTTTGTGTGTTGGAAATCCTGGCCCTCCAAAATTATATGGAACACGTAAAGTTTCTCAATTGACAGGGGACTTGGACCCTGAAACAAACAAAAAGACCTTAAACCAAACAGCAACAAAATTCAGTGTATACGGAACAGATTTGGGAGTTTCTTTTCCTTATGGTGGTAAGCTTTATTTTCTTTTTGGTGACACTACAAGAAGGGGACCATCAGAAGGACTTCCCAAATCAGCTATGCCCGGAGCCCCATACAATGAAGATGTTACTGATTATGATGCCATAGCATATACGACAAGTGATCGTGCGTATGATGGAATCTCTCTTGTGTTTAATTCAAGCCCCCCACTTGTTGATGATATTTCTCAGCTTACCGCTGAGCATCCCATTGAAGGTATTACTATAGGTGATAACATGTATGTGTTTTTTACTACTGATTTGAATCCAAATAGGAGAATTCTG